>JAVRPF010000525.1:0-3472 GCA_032162385.1 Mycobacterium sp. | reverse complement strand
GGGACTGCCCACCAACGCGACTGCCGCAGTGATGCTCACCGCGTTCGTGTCCTACGGAATCCAGCCCGGCCCAACGCTGTTCGACAAGGAACCGCTGCTGATCTGGACGCTGATCGCGAGCCTGTTCATCGGTAACTTCCTGCTGCTGGTTCTCAACCTGCCGCTGGCTCCGCTGTGGGCCAAGCTGCTGCGCACCCCGCGCCCGTATCTGTACGCAGGCATCCTGTTCTTCGCCACCCTCGGGGCGTTCGCGGTCAACATCCAGCCGCTGGACCTGGCACTGCTGTTGGTGTTCGGCCTGCTCGGCCTGATGATGCGCCGGTTCGGCCTTCCGGTGCTGCCGTTGATCATCGGGGTCATCCTGGGGCCGCGAATCGAACGCCAACTGCGGCAGAGTCTGCAACTCGGCGGCGGCGACTGGAGCAGCCTGTTCACCGAGCCGGTCGCGATCGTCACCTATGTGCTCATGGCAGTGCTGCTGATCATCCCGCTGGTGCTCAAGTTGATGCACCGCGACGAGGAGTCCCTGCTCGTCGTCGAGGACGACAAGGACCAGAGAGAGAAGGCGCAGGCATGATCGTCGTCGGCTACACCGCGGACCGGTTCGGTCAGGCGGCTCTGGATCACGGCATCGCCGAGGCCAGACTGCGCGACACCCACCTCGTCGTGATTAACTCCACGACGGGCGAGGCGTACGCCGACCCGGCCTTCGCACAGCCGGCTCAGGCGCGCGACGTCCAGGCACGGCTGGCCACCTGCGGCGTCCCCTTCGAGTTCGCGCAGCCGGTCGGCGTCGACGCCGCCGAGGAGCTGCTGTCCGCGATGGACCGCCCCGACGCCGAGTTGCTGGTGATCGGGATCAAGCACCGCAATCCGGTCGGAAAGCTTCTGCTGGGCAGCGTGTCTCAACAGGTGCTGCTGGAGTGCCCGAAGCCGGTGCTGGCGGTCAAGGCCGACGAATGAGCCGGTGCTGGCGGTCAAGCCCGACGAATGAGCCGGGCAGTCGCCAACCGCGCCCTCAGAGCGCCACCTGCTCGGCAACTGCCGAGCAGGTGAGCCCAGTACCACGGTCGAGGCCGTCGGTACCACGCTGAACAGTCTGACTCGCACCTCGGGCAGCGCCGGAACGGCGACGCCAATGCCGTGGCGTCGGTTTCCGCAGGGGCCTCAACCAGCTCCGCGGGCGAGCGGCTCGAGCGGCTCGAGCAGCTCGAGCGGGTCGGCCGGTGGAGGATCCGGCAGCAGCACTAGTAGAAGCAAGGCGGCAGCGAGCCCTTCGACAGAACGGGCCCCACAGTCGTGCCGTGGCGCTCCCGGAGACCTACATAGACGTCAATTAGTGGTTTGCACCACTGCCCCCGGGGTATCCGCCGGCATGACCGATACGCGGGTGGCAGTCAAGCACGCGACCGACAACCAGTGGTTCGAGAACGCGGCACGGGCGGGCTTCGCGATCAGCGGTGTGCTGCACCTGCTGGTCGCCTTCATCGTCCTGCGCCTCGCTCTCGGCGGCCCGTCGCCGTCGGGCAACGCGGACCAATCCGGCGCGCTTGCGACGCTCGCCAGTCAGACCGGCGGGGCGGTGATGCTGTGGGTTGCGGTGGTGGGATTGGTGGCGCTCGGCCTGTGGCGGCTGGCCGAGACCGTGCTCGGCGCGCATCCCAGCGAGGCGTCCGGCAGGCAGTCCGACGACGACGGCGGCGTCATCGAGCGGGTCAACGCCTTCGCGCTGGCCGTGGTGTACTTCGCGATGGCGGTCTCCGCGGCGCGGTTCGCGATGGGCAGCGGCAAGTCGACGGGCCGCGCGAACGCGGGTACCAGCGCGCAGTTGATGCAATCCGGTTGGGGCAGAGCCCTTCTGATCCTGGTCGGCCTCGTGGTCATCGGCATCGGCGGTTACCACGTATACAAGGGCGTGTCGAAGCGATTCGAGAAGGATCTGAAGGTGTTCCCGGGCCGCGCCGTGACCGCGGTCGGGGTGGGCGGTTACACCGCCAAGGGGCTGGTGTTCATCGGTGCGGGCATCCTGGTGCTCGTAGCGACGTTGCGCTTCGACCCGTCGAAGGCCACCGGCATCGACGCGGCGGTGAAGGCACTCGGAGAGGCGCCGTTCGGCAAGTTCCTGCTCATCCTCGGCGCGCTCGGCATCGCCGCGTTCGGCGCCTACAGCTTCGTCCAAAGCCGCTACGCGCGGATGTGAACCGCGCTCATCGCCGTTGAGATTCAACCGGATCGAGCCGTCGACCGTTGCCACGGGGAAGCTACGCACCGACATGCCGCTGCCGCCAACCTCGCACCCCGTGCTGGGGACGGTACCCTGCGACGGCGGGACGAAACGCCATATGCGCGACGTGTACTGAGGTGTAGCTTCGCGGCATGGCCGCACCCACCGTCAACGTCACGCTGCCCGGCCGACTGGGCGACCCCGCGCTCGAAATGCGCTCGGATCCTCGGTCGGACCCGCGGATGGCCGCCGCGTTCGCCCCGCTCGGACTCGACGTGCCCCCCCCGACGCTGGCCGTCACTAGGCAGTCTCCCGTCGCGGAGCTGCTGGCCGTCGCTGCGGCCACCGAGCAGGCCTTCGACACCGTGTTCAGCGCCCTGTTGGCCGACGTCCCAGCCCCCGAGGGGGTCGAGAGCCGCACGGAAACCATCACCGGCGTCGACGGCAACGACATCACGCTGTACATCGACCGGCCCGTTGGGGCACAGGGGCCGTTGCCGGGGCTGCTGCACCTGCACGGTGGCGGGATGGCGATCCTGCAGACGGCGCTCGCCTCGAGCTGGCGCGGGCTGCTGGCCGCCAGGGGGTGCGTCGTCGTCGGCGTGGAGTTCCGCAATTCTGCTGGCGCGCTGGGGCCGCATCCGTTCCCGGCAGGCCTGAACGACTGCTCCAGCGCACTGGACTGGATGCACGCCGGGCGCGACGGACTCGGGCTCGCGTCGATCATCGTCACGGGCGAGTCCGGCGGCGGCAACCTGTCGCTGGCGACCGCGCTCAAGGCCAAGCGCGAGGGACGACTGGACCGGATCGACGGCGTATACGCGCAGGCCCCGTACATCTACGGCGGGTACGACACCCCGGATCCGGCGCTGCCGTCGCTGATCGAGAACGACGGTTACATCCTCGGGGCATCCGGGCTGATGCTCATGGCGGCGCTGTACGACCCCGCGGGGGAGCACACCACCAACCCGCTGGCCTGGCCCTACTACGCCGACGTCGCTGATCTCGAGGGACTGCCGCCGCACGTGATCACCACCGACGAACTGGACCCGCTGCGCGACGAGGGGCTGGCCTACCTGCGGGCGTTGCAGCGGGCAGGGGTCAACGCCACCGGACACACGTACAACGGGGTGGGGCACGCGGGTGAGTTGCTCGCCGCGGCGGCCATTCCCGAGTTGTTCCAGCGGGCGCAGCGCGACGTGGTCGACTTTGCGCACCGGGTGAGTTGAAAGAGTGTCCGAGGGGGGA
>JAVRPF010000524.1:0-3905 GCA_032162385.1 Mycobacterium sp. | reverse complement strand
CTGGGTGGTCTCGCACTGGGTGTAGAGCTGCTGATCGCACATGTAGCAACTGCCGCAGGAGATTTGGAACGGAATCACCACCCGGTCGCCGACCGCGAGGGAAGTGACGCCCTTGCCGACCTCGCGGACGATGCCCATGGGTTCGTGCCCAAGCACGTCCCCCGGATTCATGAACGCACCGAGCACCTCGTAGAGATGCAGGTCCGACCCACAAATGTTGGTGGACGTCACCTCGATGATGGCATCGGTGGGTTGTTCGATCCGCGGATCGGGCACCGTGTCGACGCGGACGTCCCGCCTGCCGTGCCAGGTAACTGCTTTCATGGTGAAGTCTCCCTTCTAGAAGTCATTCGCCTACCCGACGGGTGCTAGCCGTCGTCTTGCGCGCCGCCTTCTTGGGCGTGGTCTTCGACGGTGCGACGGCCGACGCCATCACCGCGCCGGCGCGTTCCCACACCCGGTGCAGACCCAGCGCGGCGACCAGGTGCGAGCTGAACGCCTTGTCGGGGTCCACCCCGACGAGTACGCCTGCGGCGGTCCGGTCGATGCCCGCTGCCTCCAACATGGCGGCACCATCTCCCCACGCCGCCAAGGGCTTACAGTGTCGGAACAGCTCCTGCAGCATCACGACGAGCTTGATGTCGTCGGTGGCCGAGGTGCCCGAGGCGATGATCGCCGCGTCGAACTCGATGGACCGCGTTGTGGCGAAGGTGCGTTCGACGACCAATGAGCGTCGCCCGGACTTCAATGTGCCCCCGGTGGCGGCGGTGACCAACGCCGTCACGCCCTGGCGCGCCAGCGCCTTCGTCAGCGCTGCGATACCGGCCAGATCGGACCCGGCGTCGGCGATCACCGCGACCTTGCGGCCGGTAACGGGGCCGGGTTCGGTGACGATCTGCGACAGGGCCGGTGATACGGCGCCGTCAGCCGGCGGATTACCCTGCGGGGCAGGCAGTCCCAGGCCATCGGCGACCTGGCGGCACAGGTCGGCGTTGACGTTGGCCAATACCTGCAGTTCGCGCTCCTTGATTGCCTTCTCGTAGCACTTACCCAATTCGAACGTGAACGCCTCGACGATGTGCACCTGTTCAATCTCGCTGAGGCTGCGGTAGAACATCGCGGCCTGGGTGAAGTGATCGTCGAAGGAGACGGGCTGCGCGCGTGCGATGGGACCGTCGACCGGCCGTGGTGTCGGCACGTACCCGCCGTCGTCGGCTTCGGCGACGAGGGGCTCGCCGCCGTCGATGCTGTTGGGCCGGTAGGGCGCCAGTCCGGTGTGGATCGCGGTCTGGTGCATCCCGTCGCGCAGCATGTCGTTGACCGGGCAATGCGGCCGGTTGATGGGCAGCTGGGTGAAGTTCGGCCCGCCCAGCCGAGTGAGCTGGGTGTCGAGATAGGAGAACAGCCTGGCCTGCATCAGCGGGTCATTGGTGACCTCGATGCCGGGGACCAGGTTTCCGGTGTGGAAGGCGACCTGTTCGGTCTCGGCGAAGTAGTTGGTGGGGTTGCGGTTCAACGACAGCATGCCAATCGGCTGTACCGGCACCAACTCCTCGGGGACGAACTTCGTCGGGTCGAGCAGGTCGATGCCTTCGAAGCTGTCGGTGCCGTCGTCGGGCATGACCTGGATGCCGAGTTCGTATTCGAGCGGAGCGCCTGCCTCGATGCCGTCGGCCATGTCGCGACGATGGAAGTCCGGGTCGCAACCCGCCGCGATCTGCGCCTCCTCCCACACCAGCGAGTGCACACCGGCGACGGGCTTCCAGTGGAACTTCACCAAGCTGGTCGCGCCGCGCGCGTTGGCCAGCCGGAAGGTATGCACGCCAAAACCTTCCATGGTCCGGAATGAGCGTGGAATGCCACGGTCACTCATATTCCAGAAGACGTGGTGCGTGGCCTCGGTGTGCAGCGAGACGAAGTCCCAGAAGGTGTCGTGTGCCGATTGTGCCTGCGGGATCTCCCGGTCCGGATGCGGCTTGGCGGCATGGATGACGTCGGGGAACTTGATGCCGTCCTGAATGAAGAACACCGGGATGTTGTTTCCGACGAGGTCGAAGTTGCCCTCGTCGGTGTAGAACTTCACCGCGAAGCCGCGGGTGTCGCGCACGGTGTCGGCCGAGCCACGTGAGCCGAGCACGGTGGAGAACCGGCAGAACACCTCGGTCCGATTGCCCTTGGTGGACAGGAAGGCCGCCCGCGTGATGTCTTTGACATTGCCGTAGGCCTCGAACACACCGTGGGCCGCGGCGCCGCGCGCGTGCACCACCCGCTCCGGGATGCGCTCGTGATCGAAGTGTGTGATCTTCTCGCGGAGGTGGAAGTCCTCCAACAGGGTGGGACCGCGGTCACCGGCCTTCAACGAATGATCGGTGTCGGGCAACCGGAGGCCCTGCGCGGTGCTGAGGTAGCGGCCGGATTGAGCGCGGGAATCAGCCTGTCCCGCAGAACCTTTGGGCATACCGGTTGGGCTGACGGCGGAAGCGGCGGACTGAGCGCGTTTGCGTGAGGTGGGCATCGATGCTCCAAGAGATAACGGTTGCGAGTCGCGCGCCGGGGACAGTGCGCCCGAACCCGGCGCGCGGGCTACACGCCTTCGGCGGCAATACCCCGCGACCGGCACCGCAAACGCCGGCCTCGGGGCAATGCCTCCGGCTTACGCGGCGTTGCCGCGCAAGGCGTCGCGAGCGCGGTCCAGCAGCGAGACGAAGGGCCCGACGGCGAAGTTGACGAACGCCGACTCCACGCCCGCATGTGGGTGGGTGGGTGCGATGCGCTCGGCGACCTTGACGGCAGTCGCCAGCTTGCCGAGTTCCTCGTCGTCGAGCTGCTCGCCGAGCACCGTGAATTCCTCGGCCTCTTCCCGCTTCGCATGCTCCAGCACTGCGGCTTGCAGGTGGATCAGATCCTTGCTGAAGTCGGCGGTGCCGCAGGGGATCTTCTCGAGTGCAGCCAACGCGAGCTTGGCGTCGTGTTCCTCGGTCAAGCGGGCGTCGGCGATCTCGGCACCGCCGTCGATCTTCCGCCGGACACGTGGGTGCACCATCATCTCCTCTGCCGTCTCGTGCACGGCTAGGAGCGTCCGCAACCGCGTGAAGGCCGCCTGTTGGGTGTCGGCGTCCCTCGCGTCCAAGGTTTCGATGAACAGCGCCTTGATGGCTTCGTGCTGGTTCTTCAAGTAGGTGACCACGTCGTCTGACGTGGTGATGGGCTTCTGAGCCACGGCGGTTACCTCCACCAGAATCGAATGGATGACGGCGCGAGGGCTGCACGCCGAACTGCCGAGGACTACCCCGGAAGGCACGGGAGAAACTTGGCGCGGAACGCCCGTCACGAATCGACGCGTGCGGCTGTTTGCCATGCGCGTGAGCGGGAAGGCTACTTCGACCCGCATCTCGGCACGCCGGCAGGAGCCTTCATGTCTTCCCGATCCCCGGCGCCCCGGTTGGCGGTCCTCCGCAACAACGGGCTGCTGCTGGCCTGTCTGGCGTTGTTCGGGGTGTTCTTCCTCGGCATGATCTTCTCCGGCGCTGCGACCTACAACGAGGAGCAGCAACAGCACGGCTCGACGGAACACATCTCGGTGGTGCAGTACCTCACCACCGGCGACTTCGTCGAGGCGACGTTCGAGAACTGGGAATCGGAGTTCCTGCAGATGGGCATGTACGTCGTGCTGACCGCCTTCCTCTTCCAGAAGGGTTCGTCGGAATCCAAGCCGATCGACGAGCACGCTCCGCAAGACGAGGATCCCCGCGATGCGAAGGGCGATTCTTCGGCGCCGTGGCCGGTCCGGCGGGGTGGGTTGGCCCTGATGCTGTACGAGAATTCGCTGGCGATCGCCTTCTTCGTGTTGTTCTTCGCCTCGATGGCTCTGCACGCGGTCGGCGGCAGAACGGCGTTCAACGAAG
>JAVRPF010000523.1:0-3245 GCA_032162385.1 Mycobacterium sp. | reverse complement strand
CCACGGCGTGCTGGCCCTGAGCCGATACCCCGAACAGCGCGACGACTGGTGGAACCACTACGACGAGGTGGCACCGACGGCCGTCGAGGAGATCGTCCGCTGGGCATCACCCGTGTCGTACATGCGCCGCACCGTCACCCGCGACACCGAGCTGAGCGGGGTGACGATGAGCGAGGGCGACAAGGTCACGCTGTGGTACGGCTCGGCGAACCGCGACGAGACGAAGTTCGCCGATCCGTGGACCTTCGACGTGCGCCGCCATCCCAACCCGCACGTGGGCTTCGGCGGCGGCGGCGCGCACTTCTGCCTTGGGGCCAACCTGGCCCGTCGCGAGATCACGGTGATCTTCGAGGAACTGCACCGACGGATACCCGACCTCGGCGCGACCGAGGAACCCGATCGTCTGCAGTCGGCGTTCATCCACGGCATCAAGCGGCTACCCGTCGCGTGGATCCCGTAGAGCCACCAACGACGGGCTCCTTATGGCGCGGACGCCTCTACAGCGAGCAGCTGTAGAGGTGTCCTTGTCGGATGGGGTCTGCACCTGGAAGGGGGCTGGCCCCGATGGGAGACAGGGCGTCCAGCACGAGCGCGACGTAGCGGCGCCAACCGTCGCCTTCGGAGTCCATGCACAGGAGCGAAACGAGCATCCCCATGATTCTGTGGATGTCGTCGGGACGAGGTCGGCACGGATGAGACCGGCCTGTTGTCCGCGGTGGGTCAGCAGGGTCAGCGAGTCGAGGAACGGGGCGGTGACCTCCGTGGTGAGGGCGCCGGAGTTGTGCGCGGCCGCCGAGGTGTTGCGCTCGCGGGCCACCAATGACAACGATGCCTCCATCAAGGTGACCAGACCGCGTTTGGGGTCGTCGTCGCTGAGTGCCTGCTCGATGGCCGGGGAGAGTTGCTCGCAAGACCGGCATCGACACGATGAACTACTACCCACAGCGCGACGGCCGCATCGCCGAGCTGGACACCGGTGAGCTGACCAGCAGCGCCCTGGTACAGCGGCACCTGGCCGATTCCCGGGTAGTCAAGGCGTTCAACAACTCGACTTCCGCCGGCTGTGCACCCTCGCCCTGCCATACGGCGCACCCGACCGCAGTGCCCTGCCCATCGCAGGCGACGACTCCGCCGCCAAGCTGGAGGTAGCCGAGCTCCTGGACGTCCTCGGCTACGACGCGGCCGACATCGGCACCCTGTCCGACAGCTGGCGCAGCGAACCCGACACCCCGGTTTACTGCCAGCCTTACTTCCCCGGGCAACCGCCCGAGCAAGCCAGTCCGCACGCGGCGTTTCGCTGGTTCTTCGAAACCCCGGGGGTCGCCGTATCCGCCGGCCGCGTCAAGGAACTCACCGACCGTACCGTCCGCGGTCCCGCCGGCGGGCAGCTCGACGAGGCAGTGGCAGCGGCCGCGGGATTCGACGCGACGTCGCCGTCACGGCAAATCCGCCCCATCTCGGCCTAGGCCGCTCCGTCCTGCTGGGCGTAACAGAGGTCGGCCATTTCGGCGCGGGTCGGGCCGTCGGGGACGGCGGGGCGGGTGGCCGGACTGTTCCGGGCGTTGGAGGTCGCCGCGGACGGCGATGGCGCAGCGAGTGGTCTGCTCGAGGAATCCCGACTGCAGCGTCTCGTCGGTGCCCGCGCCGTGGTCAAGCGCCTGGCCGCACTGGATGCGCTGACCGACGCGGTGTCACGTGCCGACGCGGCCGACGTGGCCTGGCTGGCAACCGATCCCATGCTGTTCGATCGGTTCGTGCGGATCCGTGGTTGGTCAGTGGGCAAGTTCGAGACCTGGCTGACCAGGACGTTGACGGGTCAGTTGCTCAGTCCTTGGGGGCTAGCCGGCGGTTCGCGACTGCTCGGTACGAGGGGTGTTCCCGTCCCGCACTTCAGCGGTCGTCTCCTCCGCCTGCTGCGAGCGCGGGTCCAGTGCGTCGGCGCGTTCCCGCTCGGCATTCAGATGCTCGCGCGAGGAATCCACGTGGTCGCGGTGGGTGGCGGCCCTGTCCTGCAGGCGGGCCGCCTCGGCGGCTTTGGCCTCGGCTTCGGCCTGGGCGGCACGTGCCTTCGCCTCCGTCTCGGCGGCGATGGCCTGCCGCTTGTCCAGGCGTTTGCTCTGCTCGTGCACGTCTTCTCGGATGTGGTCGGCCTGCACGCGGTGCCGACGTTGATTGGCCCCACGTGCGACGAATGCGAGCAGCACGACGATCAGCACTGCGACGACGGCGACGATGATCCAGGTGGTGGTAGTCACGACGGCTCCTTCGGATGGGTGGCACGTCAGCCGTATTGACGTACGCGCTTGTTCGGCGGATGCCCACCCATGCCGGCCTTCAAACCGTCGCGCAGCTACTTGACGATCAGCGTGTCCTTCATGTTGGAGTGGTACTTGCAGTAGAACGGGTACTCGCCTGGTTGCGTCGGCGCCGTGAAGGTCTTCTGCCCCTTGGCGTCGACCTCGGTGTCGAACTGTCCGGCGGTCTTCGACGTCACCGAATGCTCGACCCCGTCCTGGTTGGTGATGGCGACCTGCGCTCCGGGTGACACCGTTACCGGGTCCCCGAAGTTCATCCCGGAGATGGTGATGGTGGGTCCGCTGGCCGCGGGGACCACGCTGCTGGTCGCCGGTGCGGCGCTGGTCGATCCGTAGCCGGTGGTGCCCGAACTGCCGCATCCTGCGACGACGAGGGCGATCACGCCCAGCGCGGCCACGGCCCCATGGAGTTTCGTCATCGCAGTCCCCGTTCGTAGATGGTCTGCGATGGACACGATGGCCGAGGCGATTCGGTTCAGTGAATCTCAGAAGTACCCGTTGGCGGGTGGCCACGTCCCGTTGACCACGTAGTTGCCGGTTGCGTGCGCCTTGTATGCCAGCGGGCTGTGGCTGGCCAGGGTTCGGGCGTTGCGCCAGTGCCTGTCGAGATTCAGCGCCCGCGCGGTCGCCGAGGCGCCCCCGGTGTCGAACACCCGTTGCGCCGCCGACAGAGTCAGGCGTTCGGCCACCAGCTGGGCCTTGGCGATCCGCACCGCGAGGTCGGCGAGCGCCGCCGCGTCGTCCTGTCTGCCTGCGTCCACGAGATCGTCGACGCCGTCGGCCGCCCCGAGCACGAGGGCTTCGGCCGCCGACGCATCCGCGGCGATCTCCCCGACTGCCTCGAGCACGAACGGATCTCCCGCCGCGGTGCTGGCCAGCGAATGGGCCGCGGGCCGCGCCCGGTCGCGGACGTAGGCCACCGAGTCATCG
>JAVRPF010000522.1:0-2508 GCA_032162385.1 Mycobacterium sp. | reverse complement strand
GCTCGGGATCTCGGCGACGCCTTCGACTCGCTGGGTCGATCTACCGATACCGCCCTGGGCAGTACCAACGGGGTGCCGTGGGAGGTGCGGATCGCCGCGAACCGAACACACGTCGCGCAAGCGGTCGTCGAGGGATTCGACGGCGATGACTCATCCACGCGGCTCGCCTTCTACCGGGGCCTGCTCGGCGAGATCGACGACCCCGCGGGCAGCGGGCAGCGCATCGACCGCAAGATTCTCGCGTTCGACCCCGCACGCGACCTGTTGGTGGAGTTGAACGGCGACGTGTCCGCAGCCAGCAGCGTCGCGGTGCTGGTGCCCGGCATGAACACGACGATCTGGGGTTCGGCGGCCGACACCGAAACCGCCAGGCGCTTCGTCTCGGCGAGCCACGGCGAGGTGGCGGCCATCACCTATCTCGGCGGACCGTTCCCGCAGGGCGCGAATCTGGTGACATCACTCGTCGAGGCCGCCGATCCCCACTTCGCGCTGGAGATGGCGCCGAGACTCGCGGCATTCAGCGCCGACGTCGACCGCACGGTCGATGCGACCGGCCGGCAGGTCGCCGTGACCTACGTCGGCCATTCCTACGGCGGTTCCATCCTCGGCACCGCCGAGGTGCTGGGCCTGACCGCCGACCGCACGCTTTACCTCGCCGCCGCCGGAGCAGGTGTGGGCGTCGACGATCCCGGTGACTGGCACAATCGCAACCCGCACGTCCTGCGGTTCTCCATGACCGCGCCCGGCGACGTCATCGAACTCGTCCAGGGCCTGCCGGGCGGACCGCACGGCGCCGATCCCGACGAGATGCCTGGCGTGATCCGTTTGGCCACCGGACATTACGACGACGGCAGGCCGATGGCCGGACCGCGGGCACACACCGACGTCATCGACTGTCCGGCGTCCGATTCCTGGCGCACCATCCTTGCCGTCATCACCGGCGACAGGGAGCACATTCAGCTCGCGGGATGACCATCGACCGCAACCGTCCAGGACTGGACTCGGCCGCACCCCTAGGTCGCGCGCAGTCCGTCGAGTACGAATCCGAGGTGACGGCGCCACACCGCGTCGTCGCCGTCGGACATCGAGATCACCTTCGACATCGCCCAGATCAGCGTGCCCAGGTCGGTGGACCCGAAATCCGGCCGCAGCACTCCTGCTTGCCTGGCACGTTGAGTCACCGCGTCCAGCACTCCCCCGGCGCGCCCACACTCCGCGGCCACGTCGACGGAGCCGACGGGGCTTCGTGAAATCGCGTCGTTGATGGCGCGGTCCCGCGCCTGCATGACGAAGACGCCATCGAGGAACTCCGTGAATCCCCGCCAGGGATCGGGATCGGCCAGTGCCGACTGGGCAAACCGGTCGAATTCGGCCAACCGCTCCGGTAACACGGCGTCGAGAAGCGCTCCGCGATTCGGGAAGTGGTTGTAGAGCGTGCCGATGCTCACGCCAGCGCGGCGCGCGACCTCGTCGAGGGGAACGTCCACGCCACGCTCGCCGAACATCTCCGCGGCCGCGGACACCAGCCGGTCGCGGTTGCGCACCGCGTCGGCACGCATGGCCTGTGGCATGGGTCGATCCTAGGGCTCCAGTAAATGCACCCGGGCACGATAAGGATCGCCCCAAACACCAGAGGCGTTCGCCAGGTTGTGGGGGCGTGGGTCCCGAACTCCTCGATGAAGCGGCCAACGTGTTCGAGGAAGGTCTGCGGCGCCCATTCTTTCGACTTGGGCCACCTGCGCCATTGACCCGGTTGCGGGTGCGGCGTAATGGTCAAGGTTTGCACGCCGGGTCCGTCCACGACCAAGACGGGACCCCCGCCGTACTGTGCCGGCTTTGAGGTCACCTCCGCAAGCGAAACCGAGGGAATCAGCGCATTGCCGTTCAGGTCGATCACGCGGAGCACATCCTTGCCCACGTCGATCGCGAGGACCGGTATTTTGTGGGTCCCAGCCGGCGGTCCACGAGAACGCGGTCCCACCTCGGAAGCCGCGACTGCAGGAATTCGCGGACGCCCGCCGTACTACTCGGCGTCCGATTCCGGCTTGGGCTCCGACTCCAACGCCGGCAGAAGCGATTCCAGCGCCGAACCGGTGATCCGGCGGAAGGCTCGCCGCGGCCGGCTCGCGTCGAGGATGGCGACCTCCAGCGTCGAGGTGTCCAACGTCCGCAGTTCGGTAGCGGGAGTCGAGCCGTTGCTGCTGGCGATGCCGACCCGTAGCGCATCCACCGCGATCTTCACTGCTTCGGACAGGCTGGCGTTCTCGGTGTAGGACTCCTTGAGCGCGGCGATGATCGGCTCGGTGGTGCCGCCCATCACGACGAACTCGGGCTCATCGTTGATCGACCCGTCGTAGGTGATCCGATAGAGCTCGGGCGCCTTGGTCTCGCCGAAGTGGGCGACCTCGGCCACGCACAATTCGACCTCGTACGGCTTGGCCTGCTCGGTGAAGATGGTGCCGAGCGTCTGTGCGTACACGTTCGCGAGCTGGCGTCCGGTCACGTCCC
>JAVRPF010000521.1:0-4775 GCA_032162385.1 Mycobacterium sp. | reverse complement strand
ACCAGCGATTCTGGGTGTGGACAACGCATTTGGGCATCCCGGTGGTGCCCGATGTGGAGTTGATCAGAAAGACGTCGTCGGGTCCGACGGGGGACAGGCCAGCCGTCACATCCGGTCGGGGCATGGTGTCGATGAACAGGTCGTCGGTGACATTCCCGAATACGACGGCACGAAGGGATGGAACCATCGCGGCCTCGGCGGCCGCCTGGGCCGCTTGCCTGCGTCGCCCGACATCGCTGACCATCAACGACGGTTGCGCGGTCCTTAGGATCTGTGCCACCTCACGGACGCCCGCGCGCGCTCCGAGTCCCACCGCCACGGCGCCGCAACGTTCGATCGCCACCAGCAGGACGTGAATTGCCGAGCCGTCGTGGTGCCATACCGCCACACCGTCGCCGGCCGCTACACCCACCCCCTGGAACTGCTTGGCCAGGTTGGTGGCGGCGTGGTCGAACTCGGACCAGGTCAGCACGCGGTCGGGCGAGTCGAGCGAGAAGTCGACGTAGGCCGGTTCGTCCGGCGACGAGCCGGCGTTGCGCCGAACGCAGTCGGACAGCGTGGTGTCCGACCACCAGCCGGCGACCCGGTATTGCGCAGCCTCGGCACTAGTGACGGCGGCTGCGTCGACGCTCATCACCAAATCATATGAAAATGAGGGCCAGCGTCAATGGTCGGCGTCAGCTGGGGCTCGACGGGCTCTGCGCCCAGTTGCGCACCATCGAGGGATCGACGACCCCGGACGACCCCGGGTAGTGCTGCGCGTCGACGAGGTGCGTCGCGGCGAGGTCGCGAGCGAGTCGCGCATCGCCGTCGTCGATCGCGTCGATCACCCGCCGATGGTCCTCGAGGACCGCCAGGCGCTCGTCGACGGGCACGATGCTGTGGTCCCGCACCCTTGTCGACCAGGCTTGTTCGTGCGCCGACCAGAGCATTTCGAGTGCTCCCGCCAGCATGATCATGGTCTGGTTGCCGCAGTGGGAGACGAGCGCCTCGTGGTAGCGCCGGCTTGCCGACGTGGCTCGCCGGAGGTCGTCGACCGAATCGACCGATTCGGCGTGCAGTTGGCGCAACGCAGGCACGACGGCGCTCTTGCGGTCGGCCCGCTCGGCACACAGCGCCGCGCACGCCGGCTCGACCTGCCGCAATGCGCTACCGACGTCGGACAGGCTCACCTCCTGCGACCCG
The DNA here is from genome assembly GCA_032162385.1 of Mycobacterium sp. Taxonomy (GTDB): domain Bacteria; phylum Actinomycetota; class Actinomycetes; order Mycobacteriales; family Mycobacteriaceae; genus Mycobacterium. Next base: position 3,590 of record JAVRPF010000521.1, on the reverse strand, counting down.
AGCACCAGGCCGATCGTGTAGGCCACGTTCGCCGCGTTCGGCCGACGCACCACGGAGCCGCCGAGCTTTCCGCGACGCACGCGCAGTAACCCCTCGGCCTCCAGAATCCGCATGGCTTCGCGCAGAGATGGCTTGCTGACCGGGAACTCGAGCAGAAGCTCGTCCTCCTTCGGCAGGATGCTGCCATCGGCTAGTTCGCCGAGGAGGATGCGCCGCCGCAGCTGGTCAGCGACCTGCTCGGCAAGACGGCGAAACTGAATGGTTGGCTCTGCCACGGACCGAGTCTCTATTGCGCTTCCAAATGATTTGCATCGTACTAGCGCGGATAGGGCGTCGAGTCGCAAGCACTCATAGGATCATGACCGGCCCGGACCGGCGGGCGGAGACTGCGACGTGCGGGGGATGATGGTCACTCCAGAACAAGCCATTGACGCGGTGCACCAGCAGGCTGGCTACCATCCGGGCTATCGGGCCCTGCACGCCAAGGGATTGCTGGCCGTCGGCACCTTCACCGCCGGCGCCGGGGCGGCGTCACTTTCCAGGGCAGCGCATTTGAGCGGCGACCCGGTCCCGGCGCTGGTCCGGTTTTCCAATGGGGCAGGCAAGCCGAAGCAGGCCGACAACACGCCGGGCGTGCGGGGCATGGCGGTGAAGTTGTCCCTGCCCGGCGGATCGGCGACCGACATTTCGTCGCAAACCGCTCGGCTGTTCACCTCCAGCACGCCGGAGGGCTTCGTCGAACTGATGCGTGCCGTGACGCCCAGCCTGCTGGCCGGTTACCGTCTGGCGCGGTATGCCCTTCGCTACCCCGAGATCTTCCGCGGGTTGCGGCAGAACGCGGTCACGGCGCGGGTTCCGGTCAGCTACGCGACCGTCGGCTACCACGCGTTGCACGCATTTCGGTGGGTCGGTTCCGATGGCAGCTCGAGATTTGTTCGCTACCACTGGGTCCCGGAGGCAGGCGAGCACTTTCTGTCATTTCCGGCGGCGAGATCCAAGGGCGCCGACTTCCTGAGCGACGAGCTGACGACGCGCCTCGCCAGCGGTCCGGTTCGATTCGATCTGCAGGTGCAGATCGCCGGTCCCGACGATTCCACGGTCGATCCGTCCGCGCCGTGGGCCAGCACCGAAACGGCCACGGTCGGAACGCTGGAGATCACGGGGCCGGATACTGCGCGGGAACGTGACGGCGACATCGTCGTGTTCGACCCGATGCGCGTCACCGACGGCATCGAGCCGTCGGACGATCCGGTTCTGCATTTTCGCAGTTATGCATACTCGGTGTCGGTGAAGGACCGCAGCGGAGTCGGCCGCGGCGCCGAAGCTCCGTAACGACGGTCGGCAACGTTCGTCACCCAATCAGCCACCTGCAGACCACCGGGTTTTGATTGCACGCGGCGTTGATGTCGGGTAGGGCTCCCGAGCACGGCAGGCCGTTTTCCTGGACGCAGCCCGCCGGCATGGGAGGGCATGGCGTCCCGTCAGGCCTCACACACGCCTGTTCAGGGCCGGCGTGGGCAGGTGTTGCACACGTGAACGCCATGCCCAGAGCAACGGCGGCCGCTCCACACAGTAGTTGGCTGCATCTCATGGGTAACTGCCTCTCTCGCGGGAGTACTCATCACGGCCATTTGCCTGGCGGCCATGAACTGCTTGTCCAGCAAATCTTGATGGCTAACTCCGAGGCTAGCTGGCAACAGGACCTTGCGACCCCGTATCGGCGACTTGATGCCACCTCGACGGCAAGATCGTCGGGAGAATACGGATGGCCCATTTGCCGTTGTCTTCTATCAACCAACCCGTGGAGGTTTTGAATGCCCGTGGAGGTTTTGAATGATTGAGAACGTGGACGACTTCCGGGCTCTGGAACCGTTCTTCCGGATCATCGAGCAAGGCCTTGCGGGACTCGTCGACGGTGACCACTTCTTCGACCTGCTTGCCGAGGACGTGGTCTTCGACTTCATCATCACGGTTCCGAACTACCCGCGCCACGTCGTCGGCCGCGCCGATCTCATCGAACTCTACCGAGGCTACGGCTCCACGTTCTTCCTCGACCGCTGCTACGACCTGCGTGTCCACCAGTCGCCGTCAACGTCGTCAGTGGTGCTCGAATACTCCTCCGAGGGCAAGGTGGTGCCCACCGGGCAGCCGTACGCCAACCGGTACATCTCCGTGGTCGTCATCAAGGACCGCAAAGTCGCCGAGTGGCGCGACTACCTCGACCCGCTGCGGGTCTTCGCCGCCCTCGAGGGACGCCCCTTTGAGGCGGACGCCCCAGATGTGATGTGATCACCAAAGTGCCGGTCTCACCGGACTGGAGTCAGGGGCGGTTGCCCGATCGGCGATCTGACCCACGAGTGTCGGGCGCGGCTTGCAGCTCCGGGGCGGCCGCAACGAGCAGTGCGGCTCGGTCGCCGGTGAGCGGGGGATAGATGCGTACACCGTTGATCACTCGCTTGGTCGCCTTGGCCGCTTCGCCGCTGCTGACGACAAGGCGGTCCCAGCCCTCCGTGTACACCGCACCCGCCGGACCGAGATCGAGAACGGTGACATACCAAGGGATTCGGAGCGACAGCATCGGAGTACCCAGCAGGTCGCTGATCACGTTGTACCCGGCGTAGCGGCCCATCGGCCGACCGTGCTGACACGACATCACGGATAGGTGTTCGTCGTCCATCTTCGCCGCCGCCACATCGCCTGCGGCGAACACACCGGCTATGCCCTCAACTCTCAGATAATCGTCAACGGGCAGCCGACCCAGCCTGTCGCACGGAATGCCGAACTGCGCCGTCATCGGGTTCGCCCGCATGCCGGCGCACCACACCAGTGTTGCCGCCGGCACGACGTCCCCGCACGACAGCGTCACGCTTCGCTCGTCGACGGCGGTAACGCCCACCCCGGTGATGGTGTCAACGTTGTTCTCGGCCAACGCGTCCTCGATGACGGGACGAGCCGACTCACCCATGTCCGAACCGACGTGCGGGTTGTGGTCGACGAGGATCACCCGCGGTGTGACTCCGGCCCCTAGCGTGTCCGACAGCATCTTCGGCAGTTCACTGGCGGTCTCGATGCCGGTGAGGCCAGCGCCGACGACGACCGCTGTTGCGGTTGCGGGATCTGCCGCGCGTTCGGCCAGATCGCGGATGTGCGCCTGCAGCTTCATCGCGCCGTCGTAGGTGTCGACGTCGTAACCGAACTCGGCCAGCCCGGGGAGGTCCGGCTTGACCACCCTGCTGCCCAGCGCCAGTACGAGGCGGTCGTAGCCCAGGTTTGCGCCGTCGGCTGTGCTCACCGTCGCAGCCGAAGCGTCGATTCCGGTGACGTCAGCGGTTATGTGGCCGACACCCGCCGGGTCAAGCAGGTCGCGCAACGGGATTCGGCACGCGCTGAGGTCGGCCTCGTAGTTACGGACCCGAATATCGTGAAATGGCTGCGAACTGATGACGGTGACGTCGACCGCGCCGGGCGCAGCCCCAAGCTCGTCCAGCCGCCGGGCCGCGCCCAGCGCGGCCCAAAGCCCGGCGAACCCAGACCCGAGAACGAGAACACGTGCGGTCGCCACGGCCCGATCAGCTGTCGTCGGCCCGGCG
>JAVRPF010000520.1:0-2645 GCA_032162385.1 Mycobacterium sp. | reverse complement strand
TGACGTCGCGCCGATTGGCAGTCGAGAAGGACAGGCGTAGATGAGCGGGCCGAATCCTCCTGGGCCGGACGAACCGGCGCAGGACAAGACCAGTACGGGCGAGAACAGCACGGGCGAGACCGAGATCTATTCGCGGGCGTACTCCGCCCCCGAATCCGAGCAGTTCACCAGCGGGCCCTACGTACCGCCCGACCCCGCGCTCTACGACTACGACACCCACGAGCCCGTGACCGAACTGGTCGACCAGGAGCCGCCACCGCGCTGGCCGTGGATCGTCGGCGTGGTCGCCATCGTCGCGGCAGTCGCGCTCGTCACCTCGGTGACCGTGCTGGTCGCCCGCACCGACAGCGACAACCTGGCGACGCCGTCCACCAGTAGCAGCAAGTCCGCTCCGCCGGTGCAGGACGAGATCACCACTACGACCACCACCAGCACGACGACGCCTCCGCCGCCACCTCCTCCGCCGCCTCCGCCCACCGAGGAGCCGCCGCCCCCGCCGCCGGAGACGATCACGGTGACCCAGGAGCCTCCGCCGCCTCCCGTCGAGGCGCCCCCAGCGCCGCCGCCGACAGCGGCACCGCCGACGACCGCGCAGGCCGGGCCAAGGTTCATCACCTACACCGTCACCGGCACGAAGGCTCCGCTGGACCGCATCTCGGTGACCTACACCGATGCCTCGGGTCGCCAGCGCACCCAACAGAACGTGTACATCCCGTGGTCGCTGACGGTGACCCCGATCTCGATGTCTGAGTACGGGTCGGTGCAGGCCTCCAGCCTGTTGCGGTTGAGCAAGCTGAACTGCTCGATCACCACCAGCGACGGCCAGACCATCGCGTCGCAGAACAACAACGACTGGCAGACCAACTGTTGATGACACACGACGACGCCGCAGGACGTTCGCGGCTGCAACCCGGCACGTTGGACCAAACCGACCGTATCCTGGTCGCCGCATGCGCGGCGCTCTGGTTGGCCGCCCTCGGGGCGGGAGTGGCCGCCGTGGTGGCCCTGGTGGACCTCGGCAGCGGCCACACCGCGACCTCGTCCGGCTCGGACACGCCGTGGCTGCTGTACACGGTGATCGGGGTGTCGGCCGCCGTCATCATCGGCGCGGTGCCGCTACTGATCCAGGCCAGGCGCTCCTCGCTCGGCGGCAACCAGCGACCCGCCGCCCGCCCCGCGGCCACGGCGCGCTCGGGGTTCGGCGATCCCGTCGAGGCCACCACCAGACTGCGCACGATTGGCGGTCCGGTCATCCGTCGCCAGCCAGTGCCGCCGGCGAGCAGCCGGCTCGGCTTCCCGACCGCCGCCGTTGACCAGATCTGGCTGCGCAGCTCCGTCGTCACCGCAGGCGCGATCGGCGCGGCGACGACGCTGATCGGCGTCGGCACATATCTGATGGCGACTGAACACGACACCGTGGCATGGGTCGCCTACGGGCTGGCCGGCCTGGTCACGGTGGCGATGCCCGCCGCCCCGTGGTTCTTCCTGCGCCAGTTGCGCGACGTATTGGCCTGAGGGAGAGGGATTTGGGCACTCCGCGGCCACTGCCGTTGAGATGCGCGCAGGGTCGCGAACCCGCCGCCAATCGCACAGCCCTCAGCGCAAATTGCCCGGGTCATCGACTGCACGGCGGTGGCGTTGAACGCCCCAGCTAGCGCAGCGCGACGTTCCCGACGACCCGTCAGTGATGACCGTTCGACGAGCCGTTGCCGCTTCCGTTGGAGTCGACCTCGTCGTCCTGGTACTCCTTGAGCGCGGTGATCGCCTTGCGTTCGGTCGCGTGTGCGGCCTCGGCCAGGGCGTCGCTCTCCGACGCGGGGTCGGCGTAGAGGAAGCTGCCGGAGCCCGTTGTGCCGCCGGAGCCCAGCTTGTTCATCCGCTTGGGCAGGGCGGCGCCCTGGTACTCCAGTGGAATCGGGTGGCCGTGGTCGTCGACCGGGCCGAGCGGCTGGTGCAACTCGATGTAGGCGCCGTGGGGCAGTCGTTTGAGGATGCCCGTCTCGATGCCGTGCTCGAGCACCGCCCGGTCGCTGCGCTGCAGGCCGACGCACCACCGGTAGGTGATGTAGTAGACGATCGCGGGCAGCACCACCATGCCGATCCGGCCGATCCACGTGGTCGCGTTCAACGAGATGTGGAACTTCAGCGCGATGATGTCGTTCATGCACGCGAAGGTCAGCACGAGGTAGAACGCGATGGCCATGGCGCCGATCGCGGTACGGACCGGAGCGTCACGGGGCCGCTGCAGCAGATTGTGGTGCGCGGTATCGGCCGAGAACTTCTTCTCCAGGAACGGGTAGACGATCAGGAGCATGAAGACCAACCCCATGATCAGGGCGACCGCAACGGCCGCGGGCACGGTGTGGCCGAACGGATACAGCTCCCACGCCGGCCACATGCGCGCCAACCCGTCGGTCCACATCATGTAGAAGTCGGGCTGGCTGCCTGCCGAGATCTGGGATGGCTTGTATGGGCCCAGCTGCCAGATCGGGTTGATCTGCAGCAGACCGCCCATCACGCCGAGGATGCCGACGGTCATGGCGAAGAACGCGCCCGACTTGACCGCGAAGACCGGCATCACGCGCACGCCGACGACGTTCTTCTCGGTGCGACCGGGCCCGGGGAACTGGGTGTGCTTCTGGAAC
>JAVRPF010000519.1:0-2608 GCA_032162385.1 Mycobacterium sp. | reverse complement strand
AACGGATTGACCACCACAGAATTGCGCCGCCGCCAACTCAAGAACGCGATCGAATCTTGGCCAGCGTCGGCAACCACTAGGGGCCGTTAGACGTCGAAGACCGTGGACCGGCCGACGTGTTCCCACGCTGCGAGCTCGGCCTTGGCGTCGTCGAGCACCGCGCCAAGGGCGTCGACGGCATCGTTGCCGAGGACGAGGCGCAACGGCGGGTCATCGGAATCGAGTGCGGTCAGGATGGCCGCGGCGGCCTTCGCCGGATCACCGGGCTGTGCGCCGTCGTCCTCGGGCATCCCGGTGCGCAACTGTTCGATCTGATCGTCATAGGCGGCGATCGGGGTGGACACCAGCAGCGCGCCCGGCCCGTTGAAGGACGTGCGGAAGGCGCCAGGTTCGACGATGAGCACCCGGATGCCGAAGCCGCCGACTTCCTTGGCCAACGCCTCCGACCAACCCTCGAGGGCGAACTTGGTCGCCGAGTACGCGCCGACACCCGGGAAGGTGAACCGGCCACCCATGCTGCTCATCTGCACGATCGCCCCGGATCCCCGCTCACGCATCTGCGGTAGCAGCGCCCGGGTCAACGCGGCAGGCCCGAAGAAGTGCAGGTCCATCAGATCGCGCAGTTCTCCGTCGGAGGTCTCCTCTGCCGCTCCGATCGCGCCGCGCCCCGCGTTGTTCACCAGCACGTCGACCCGACCGTGGCTGGCCAGCACCTCGTCGACGGCGGCGGCGATGCGGTCGTGGTCGGTGATGTCGAGTCGCAGTGGGGTCACCCGATCGGGCGCGACGGCCGTCAGGTCGGCGAGCGTGTCGGGGCGGCGGGCGGCGGCCACCACCGTGTCGCCGGCCGCCAGCGCCGCCTCCGCGATGGCCCGGCCGAAGCCGGAGTTGGCGCCGGTGATGAGCCAGACCCGGGTGCCGTCGGTAGGTGATTCGGTCATGGTTCATGTATTCCAGCCAGAGCCGTCGCTGTCTACCAGCAATCTCGCACTACGTCTTTCGTGCCGAGCCCGACCGGGGGTACGCGTTCGGCACCGCGGAACCGGACGGCGCCACTAGGTTCGACGTGTGAGCGACGACGACGAGATCCGCGACCTGATCGTCGGGTGGGTCAACGGCGTGCGTGACCGCGACCTCGCCGCGGTACTGGCGCGGCACGATCCCGACGTCGTGATGTTCGACGTGCCGCCGCCGTACCGCGGGATCCGCGGCATCGACCAGTACCGCGAGTCGTGGGCACCGTTCTTCGAGTGGCTCAACCAGGGCGCCGCGTTCGAGCTCGTCGAACTCGACGTCGTTGCCGGGGCCGACGTGGCGTTCGCGTACGCGTTGCTCCGGTGCGGCACGCCCGCCGACTTCGACGCCAATCCGGACAACCGGTTGCGGGTGACCATTGGTCTGCGCAAGCGCGACGACCGCTGGGTCGTTACGCACGAGCATCATTCGTTCCCGATGGCCTGACACCGAGACTGCCGGGGTCAGTGGCGTCGTTCAGCCAGGGCCCGCAGGAAGAACGTCAGGTTGGCCGGACGCTCGGCGAGGCGGCGCACGAAGTAGCCGTACCATTGCGTGCCGAACGGCACGTACACCCGCACGTGGTTGCCATCCTCGGCAAGCCTGCGCTGCTCCGCGTCGCGGATGCCGTACAGCATCTGATACTCGAAATCATCGACGCCACGGTTGAACTCGCGGGTCAACGCGGGCACCGCATCGACGATCGCCGGGTCGTGGGAGGCGACCATCGGATAGCCAGAACCGGCCATCAGGACGCGCAGGCACCGCAGGTAGGAATCGGTGACGTCGTCGCGATCGCGGAAGGCCACCGACGCCGGCTCGTCATAGGCGCCCTTGCACAACCGGATCCGCGCACCGGAGGCCGCGAACTCCTCACAGTCGGCGTGGGTCCGCTTCAGGTAGGCCTGCAGAACCGTGCCCAGCCAGTCGAAGTCGGTCCGCAGATCGCGCACGATCGACAACGTCGAGTCGGTGGTGGTGTGGTCCTCGGCGTCCACCGTCACCCAGGCGCCCACGTCGCGGGCCCTCTCGCAGATGGCGTGTGCGTTCTCGTATGCGATCTTCTCACCGTCGCGCGGCAACGCCTGACCGAGCGCGGAGAGCTTCAGCGAGACCTCCAACGGCCTTGGGCCGTCGCCGTTCTCCGCGCGGTGGCCGAGTGCGTCGAGCAGTTCCAGGTAGGCGCGCATCGTGGCCTCGGCGGCGTCGGTGTCGGTGACGTCCTCACCCAGGTAGTCGACCGACACGAACCGCCGCGAATCCCGCAGCTCGCCAACCGACGTCAGCGCGTCAGGAACGGTCTCGCCCGGCACGAAGCGATGCACCACCTCGCGGGTGACCGGCATCCGCTCGGCCGTGCGGCGCAATCCATCCGAGCGACTGATGGCGAGGATGGCGGGGCGTGCCACCTGGGCGAAGAAGCCGGACATCACGCCTCCATGTGCGGGTAAGTGTGATCGGTCGGTGGAACGAAGGTCTCCTTGATGGAGCGGGCCGACGTCCAGCGCAGCAGGTTCAGCGGCGAACCGGCCTTGTCGTTGGTGCCCGAGGCGCGGGACCCGCCGAACGGCTGCTGGCCGACCACGGCGCCGGT
>JAVRPF010000518.1:0-3342 GCA_032162385.1 Mycobacterium sp. | reverse complement strand
GCGCGGCGCTGCTGTTCCGCAGGCAGGGCTACGCGGCGACCGGCGTCAACCAGATCCTGGCGGCCGCCGACGTCAAGGCCGGCTCGCTCTAGCACCACTTCCCGGACGGCAAGGCCGAACTCGCGGCCGCCGTCGTCGACGGCGTTGGCGGCGTTGGCGGCGTTGGCGGCGATATCGAGCGGCTCCTGCGCACGTTCCTCGCCTCCGAACGTCCGCCCGCCGAGATCGTCGCGACGTGGATCGACATGCTCGCCGTCGGTCTGGACGGTGACCAGCGGGACGGCTGCCCGATCGAACCCATCGCCACCGAACCCGTCCACGCCAGCGCGCAGGTGCGTGACGCCTCGGCCCGTGCGTTCGCCGGCTGGTGCACGGCCGTCGCCGACCGCCTGATTGGGGACGGGTGACCCGGCGACCAGGCCGCGCAGACCGCGCAGGCCGTGATCGCGCTCATCGAAGGGGCTTTGATCCTGTCGCGCATCGCCGGCGACCGCTCGGCGCTCGACGCCGCCAAGGTCGGCGCGCACACTCTGCTAATGCCGCAAACTGACGTCTCAGTCGATTATGAAAAGGTGCCTCGGCAAATTGCTAGTGCAATTGCCAAGTGTGCACAATTCTTAATTGCAGGCCTCGGCCGTTATTTGCAGGCTTCGGCGATCTTGATATTGGCGGCGTCGGCGTCGCGCAGGCGCGACGCTTGTGCGGGGTCGGTGTTCTGCGCGCCCGCGATGGCGCCGGCCCCGATGTCCATCAGCTTGTTGGCGAACTGGCGGACCGCCTCGGCCAGCTCGGTCGGGGTCGCCGGATCCAACCGGGCCAGGAGGTACTGGCCGCCGTCCGACAGCGACACTCTGGCATTGGCGGCCACCGCGAGCGACCCGGTGACGTCACCCTCTCCACCAGGCACCGGCAGGTTGGTGTTGAGCGAAACACCCCGGCGTACCAGGTCAGACGCCGAGCAGATCGTCGCCTTGGCGTCGGATTGCTGAGCAGCCGTAAAGGTTGGCGCGGACGGCGCAGGCGCAGGTCGGAACGCCGCCCATGCGGCCAGTCCGAGCGCGGCCAGAGCAAGGATCACGGCCACGACGGGCAGTACGCCGCCCCGCCGCGAATCACCGGCATGACGGTTGGAAGACGTTTCGGTCGAAGACATGAGCTGATCCTAGCGACCCTCGCCCGCTGTAGCGGCCAAGCGAAATTCATTGCTGAATGGGGTCAGCGAAGTAGTTCTGCATCGCCGAAAATCGACGCGGCCAGGTTTCTCAAGAATTGAATACGAATGACAGGCAAACCGCCTGAAGGCTAGCTAGTTTCATTAATGCAATCATCGTGCTACGTTGCATTATCGGGAACACAGTCTCTTTAAGAGTGGGCATGGAGTATCGACGAGTCGGCACGTCAGGACTGGTCGTGTCCGAATTGAGCTTCGGCGCAGCGACGTTCGGTGGTCGGGCGACTTCTTCGGCGCGTGGGGCGACACGGACGTCGACGAGGCCCGGCGCATCATTGACATCTGCCTGGACGCTGGTGTCACACTGTTCGACACCGCCGACGTCTACTCCGATGGCGCCTCGGAGGAGGTGCTCGGAGACGCCCTCGTGGGCAGGCGTGACCAGGTGCTGATCTCGACGAAGGCGGGGCTTCCGGTCGGCGACGGGCAGGCGGATGCGGGAACGTCCCGGTCGCGCCTGATCGATGCGGTCGAGAAGGCGCTGCGTCGGTTGCGGACCGACCGCATCGATCTGTTCCAACTGCATGCCTACGATGCGCAGACCCCGGTCGACAAGGTCCTGGAAAAGCTCGACGTGCTCGTCGCGCAGGGCAAGATTCGGTACATCGGCGTGTCGAACTTCTCGGGGTGGCAGCTGATGAAGTCGATTTCGGCCGCCGACACTGCGCATCGTCCCCGCTATGTCGCCCATCAGGTGTGCTACTCGCTGATCGGGCGGGACTACGAGTGGGAACTAGGGCTAGAGATCCCGGCTCGTTACCAGACGTCAATGATGAGGACGTCGACGCCCCAGGAAGATCGTGAGGACGATCGCACCAAGGCCCAACGTCGCTACAAGGGCCGCAGCCACGATGAGGATGAGATCCTTGCCGCTGAAGCCGGTAGGAGACGAGTCGCTCGCCAGCTGCAGCTGGTAGTCGCCCGGCAGCGGCCCCTCCGCCGGCGCCTCCATGCCGGGGAAACTCTGGGTCTTGTGGACCTCGAACTGCCGTTCGCCGGTTTCGGTTTGCTTCCATTCGCCCCAGGCCGGCGTCACGCCGTCGAGAAGGACTTTGTGCTCACCGACGCTGGGGTCGGGGCCGACATCGACGATCTTCTGGACCCGGATCGGCTTGTACTCCGCTTTCGGGTACTTAACGACGACTGGGACGTTGGTGTAGCTCACCACCGGCGGCGGTGGGGGCGGAGGCGGTAGCCCCGGTCCGGGGAAATAGCCACCACCGAAGAAGTTGCCCACCGCCACGTCGATGGGAATGCCAAAAGCATTGAGCCGCAACGCCGTGAAGTTGTACGCACCGAGTTCGGGCACCTCCGTGACAATGCGTCCCAACGGCGGGATCAGCAGTATCCGTGGCACGCCCGCAAGGAGGTAGACGACCTGGAGCGGCTCGCGGTAGGGATTGAAAATCAGCGGTCTGTAGTACTCGTCGTACTGCACCCATTCCGGCTGCCATTGCAGCACCCTGCGGCTCGCTTCGGCAACGCCATTCTCCACGACGGGGCTTGGCGCAGCATTGGCACCCGGATTCACGGGGTCTGTGAGCGAGTTCTTGATGCGGTCAATCTCGTTCTGCGGCGCCGGAGGCGGCTTCTCCTCGACCGGCACTGCCTCCTGTGCAAGTTTGACATCCTGCGGGGCCGCCTCCAGCGTCTGAGGCTTGGCAACCTTTGCAACCGCCGCAGCCTGCTCATCGCTCGACGGCGCGGACGACCCGGCATCGGACGTCGTACCGCCCGGACTCGTGCCCTCCGAGTCGGTCGTAACTGCAGCCGTCGGTGATGTCGAGGTACCGCCTTCGGTCGTTGTCTGGCTTGTTTCCGAGCTGGACGTGGTGGTCGATGGCACCAGTCCCGCAGGCATGCTTGGGGACGTCGAGGTACCGGTCGTCGTTGCCGACGAGCTAGTGGTCACCTCGTCAGATGTCGTGACGGGCGCCGAGCCTGCGGGGGTCGTCGCCGTTGTCGACGGGGTCGGTATCGGTGCGGCCGACGGGGTCGGTATCGGTGCGGCCGACGGGGTCGTCACGATCTGAGGTTCCTGGGTGACTACCGACGCCTGCGTCGTCGGCTCCAGCGGCAGTGGTGGCGCCACAGTCGTCTGAATCTGGGGC
>JAVRPF010000517.1:0-7330 GCA_032162385.1 Mycobacterium sp. | reverse complement strand
GACGACTTCAAACTCCGAGGAGAGCCTGCGCGACAAGGGTTGACCGATGCGGTGAACCGCTTCTCCGCCGACAGTACCTGGCCGCCGCTGGCGCATGCACGGGCGCTCCTGGGGTGACGCGACCTGGCGGCAAGGTCGCCATCCTCGGCGGCGGCATGGCAGGTTTGAGCGCCGCCTGGCGGCTCAGCGAACCAAGCTGGCGAGAGCGCTTCGACTCCATCACGGTCTACCAACGTGGCTGGCGTCTCGGCGGCAAAGGTGCATCGAGCCGTGGGGACAACGGGCGGATCGAGGAACACGGACTACACATTTGGCTCGGCTCCTATGAGAACGCCTTCGCTCTGCTTCGCGAATGCTATGCCGAACTCGACAGGGCCACAACCGATCCCGCAGCGCCGATCCACACCTGGGATCAGGCGTTGATCCCCGCCGACAATCTCGGACTGGCCGACCAGTGGGGCAGCGATTGGCTGACTTGGCTAGGCACATTCAGCCGAAACGACCACTTGCCAGGCGATCCCAACAGCAACGGCCGTGAAATGACCGCGGTGGGATTCGTTCATCGGGCGCTGCAACTCGTGCTGGACTTCACCGACTCGCAACGGGAGGCGATACCCCCGGGCCTCACACTGACCGCCTCTCCCCACCCGGCCTCCGCCATCGGCTTGCTAGAAACCGTGCGGCGCGCGACGATCGCTGTGCTGTTCTCAGTCTCGAATCCCGGTGCGCTGGACGGTACTCCAGCCGATCTCCTCGAACGTGCCCTTGATGCCATCCGCGGCGCAATCTAATACGAGCAACGACTCGACCACAAACGCGCATGGCTACTGATATCACTGGTGACTGCGGTGATCCGCGGCATCGTCGCCGACAACCTCGTGACGGACCCGCGCGGCTTCCGGGCCATCAACGACGAGGACTTCGGCCAGTGGATTCTGCGCCACGGCGGCCACCCGGATGTCCTCGACTTTCCCTTGGTGCGTGGCGTTTACGACCTCGTGTTCGGCTACGAAGAGGCCGACTCGGACCGCCCCGCGGTCGCGGCCGGGCTGATGGTCTTCCTCATCGGCATGGTGCTATTCGAATACAAGGGTGCCATCTTCTGGAAGATGACCGCCGGCATGGGTGACATCGTGATCGCTCCGCTCTATCAGGCGTTGCGGCGCCGGGGTGTCGAGTTCGAGTTCTTCCATCGTGTTGACGCTCTGCACCTCGATGCGCCTCAGCAGACCGTCGACGGCATAACCATGGGGCGGCAGGTCAAGCTCGCCGAGGGCGTCCACCGCTACGAGCCACTGACCACGGTGCGGGGTCTGCCGGTCTTCCCGAACGCGCCGCTCGCCGATCAGATTGAAGCGAGAACCGGGCTCGACGACCTGGAATCGCACTTCAGCGAGCGCACCGACGTTGAGACGCGGGTCCTGCGTCGCGGAGCCGACTTCGATCACGTCGTCCTCGCCGTCTCCCTGGGAATGATCCCGGTCGTCGCGGGCGAACTCATCGACCATCGACCCGAGTGGCGCGACATGACCACCCACGTCCGCACCGTCGCAACGCAGGCGCTCCAGATCTGGCTGCGACCCGACGAGCCGACGCTCGGATGGGATCATCCCGGGGCCACCATCAGCGCCTACCTGCCCCCATTCGAGACGTGGGCTTCGATGCCGCAGACGCTGTGGGCCGAGGATTGGCCGGACGACGATCGCCCGGGCACGGTTGCCTACTTTTGCGGCAGCCTTCACGCGGCATGGCCGACGGCCGAGCACGGCGCCGATTACGTCCGCCGGTACCGCGACCTCGTGCACGCGGAGGCGGCCGACTATCTCGAGCGCAACCTCGGCCTGTACTTTCCCCTCGCCACCGGCGACCAAGGCTTCACCTGGAGCCTGCTCAGCGGTGTCAATGGGCAGCGCGGCCGGTCCGCATTGGCAACACAACACATCAGCGTGAACATCGATCCGTCGGATCGCTACGTGCAGTCCGTTCCCGGCTCCGACAAACATCGTTTGCGGCCCGACGAAAGCGGCTACGACAACCTCGTGTTGGCGGGCGACTGGACCGACTCGGGCATGAACGCCGGCTGCATCGAGGCCGCGGTCATGTCGGGACTCGAGGCGGCGAACGCCTTACTCGGTCGGGGCCGGTATCACCGCATCCGCGGGTTCTACATGCCCTGACGTGCTCAGCTCTTCGCGCAAGCGCTCACTGGCTAGCCCGGCGCTCCCGGTACGCCGCCACGTGCTGGCGGTTGCCGCAGTTGCCGGTGTCGCAGAACATCCGCGACCGGTTGCGCGACAGGTCGACCAGCACCGCGTCACAGTCCGGTGCGGCGCACACCCTGAGGCGCCGCAACTCGCCGCCGCGAATGAGGTCGGCCAGCGCCATTGCCATCTCGGCGCCCATCCGCTGCCACAGGGGGTCGTGGATCGAGGCCAGGTGCAGATGCCACTGCGGCATCTCGGGGTGCCGGGTCAGCCAGGGCATCGCGCGGGTATCGCTCAGCAGCGCGTTGACCTGACCGACGGCCCGCTCCTCGTCGTCGGCGACGGACCAGATCTTGCCCAGCCGCGCACGCAACCGGTGCACGGAACCCAGCTCGGCGGTGTCATTGTCGCGGCGGCCGGTCCAGCCGAACCCGTCCAGGTATACGTCGAGCGCGTCCAGGTCGCCGAGCTGTTCGCCGTCCACCCGATCGGTGTTGATCAGCACACATGCGGCCCTCAAAGTGAGCTCAGTGTCATGAGTGAAAATCGTTTGACGCATGACTCCCCTCACCGATATCGTCATGACCAACAATCAGTTTACTCATTACATGCCAGGAGGTGCCGGGTGAAGACCACGATGACGCCCGCCGTCGACCACTTCCGGCTCGGCCTGCTGTTCGCCGTCGGATCCGCTTTCGCATTCGGCATGTCCGGACCCCTGGCCAAGTCGCTCATGGAAACCGGCTGGAGCCCGACCGCGGCGGTCACGGCCAGGTTGGCCGGCGGCGCGCTGGTCATGGCCATCTTCGCCTTCATCGTCAAGCCCGACTGGGTTCGCGAAGCACTGCGGCACGCCAAGACCGTGGTGGCCTACGGGTTGATCCCCATCGCCGGCGCCCAGCTCTGCTACTACAACGCCGTTTCGCACCTGTCGGTCGGCGTGGCCCTGCTGTTGGAGTACACCGCCCCGGTGCTCGTCGTTGGCTGGCTTTGGGCGACCACCCGTCGTCGGCCCAGCAACCTCACGCTGGCCGGCGTCGCCCTTGCCGTCGCCGGGATCATCCTGGTCCTGGACGTCGTCTCCGGCGCCCACATCGACCTGGTCGGCGTCGGTTGGGGTCTGGCGGCGGCAATCTGTGCGGCCTGCTACTTCATGATGTCCGACGAAGTAAGCGCCGACAGCACCGAGGAAGGAAGCCTGAACGCGATCACGCTCGCCGCGGGCGGTCTCGTCGTCGGCACCGTTGCAGTAGCCCTGCTCGGTATATCCGGGCTCATGCCGCTGACCTATGCCACGCATGACGCCGTCGTCGCGGGGTGGACGACGTCGTGGGTGGTCCCGGTCATCGCCTTGGCGGTCATTCCGACCGCGATCGCGTACACGCTGGGCATCGCGGGCATCGCTCGGCTGCGGCCGCGGTTCGCCTCACTCGTCGGGCTCTCCGAGGTCCTCTTCGCCGTGCTGACGGCGTGGGCACTCCTTGGCGAGGCCATCTCCCCGACCCAGGCGGTCGGCGGGGCAGTCGTCCTGGCCGGACTTGCCCTCGCCAGGCAGGGTGACCGCACCGAGAAGGGCGCCCAGGCCACCTGGCCGGAAATGCCTGCTGGGGACGGGCACGCTGAGCAAACAATTGGTCGTCGCTAAACGTCTTATGTGAAGATGGGCTGCGTGACCTTGATCAGAATGTCGGCCCGGTTGGCCGCGATCACCTCGGCCCTGGTCTGTGCGGCCACGATGCTGGCCGTCGCCCCGTCGGCGACAGCCGATCCATGTTCCGACATCCAGGTGGTCTTCGCCCGCGGTACCGACGACACCCCGGGCCTCGGACGCGTCGGTGATGCCTTCTCCTCGACCCTCAGCACGTTGGTCGGCGGGCGCAGCCTCACCACGTATGGGGTCAACTATCCCGCCTCGTATGACTTCCTGGCCGCCGCCGACGGCGCCACGGACGCCGCCAATTTCATCTCGACACTGACGCAGCAGTGCCCGTCGACCCGGATCGTGCTCGGCGGGTACTCGCAGGGTGCGGCGGTGGTCGACATGCTCGCCGGCATCCCGCCTCTCGGCAATAAGATCGGCGAGGTCGGGTCGGCACCCCCATTGCCGGCGAGCCTCGTCCCGTACGTCACGGCCGTCGCCGTGTTCGGCAACCCCGCGACGAAGTTCTCGATCCCGGTGACCTCGTCGGTATTCGGCGGGCGGGCCATCGATCTCTGCAAGGACGGCGACCCCATCTGCTCCCGCGGCCGCAATCCGTTCGCCCACAGCGATTACGTCAGCGCCGGCCTGACGAATCAGGCCGCGAGCTTCGTGGCTGGCCTGGTTTAGCCGAATTCGGCGTTACCATCTGGCATGTGACCTCTGATCTTGTTCGGCGCTCTGCGCTGGCCGTCGTGGCGGCGTGTACCGCCGCTCTCGCTCCCGTGATCTCCAACGTCTCCCTTGGCGCACTGCCGACGGCATCGGCCGACGACTGCCCCGACATCGAGGTGGTCTTCGCCCGCGGCACCTCCGAGGCACCAGGTCTCGGGCTGCCCGGCGGTGCGTTCGTCGACGCGTTGCGTTCCAAGGTGGGCGGCCGCTCGGTCGGCAGCTATGCCGTGAACTACCCCGCCACCTACGACTTCCTGGCGGCCGCCAACGGAGCCAACGATGCGAGCGGACACATCCAGTACATGATTGGCGCCTGCCCCGGCACCCGGCTGGTGCTGGGCGGGTACTCGCAGGGCGCAGCGGTGATCGACGTGATCAGCGCGGTGCCCGTGCCTGCGGTCGGATTCAACGACCCGCTGCCGCCCGACGCGCCCGATCACGTCGCCGCCATCGCCGTCTTCGGCAACCCGTCGGCCAAGCTCGGCCTGCCGTTGACCACTAGCCCGGTGTGGGGTGGCCGATCCATCGATCTGTGCAACGGCAACGACCCGATCTGCCAAACGGACGGCGAGAGCGTTGCCGCACACAAGGCCTACGCGGGCGGCCCGACCACTCAGGCAGCCAACTTCGTCGCGGGCTTGCTGTAACGAACCCCGTAGGCATTGGATATCTCAGGTGGGCGACGCGTTCGTTCAAGGCCAGCGTGACCGGACCGGCCGCGACATCGCCGCATCCGCAGTGAACTACCCCGCACATCAGGACATCGGCCCTGGTGTGAACGACCTCAATGGCCAGCTCAACTCGATCGCGAACCGGTGTCCGAACACCCGGATCATCGTCGGCGGGTACTCGCTCGGCGCCGGTGTGACCAACCGGGTGCTCAACGATCCGCTGCCGCCGGGAGTCGACGATCGCATTGTTGCGGTCGTGCTCTTCGGGAACGCCAGCCGACTGTTGGACGTGCCGCTGGCACCTGGTCCCGATTTCGATGGGAAGTCCATTGACGTCTGCAATCCGGGCGACCCCATCTGCTCGGGTGGACCATTGGCCCTGTCGCACCTTCAGCTCGCATACGTCGCGGGCGGGGGAGTGAATTCGGCGGTCGAGTTCGCCATGAGCAAGCTGTAGACCCGTTCCGCACTCGGCTCCGACGCGGGCCAGCCACCGACGACGTCAGTCGTCGCAGACGTGCTGTAACCCGGAAGCCACACTAAGGAGACGAATGCGCCAATTAGTTCGGCTAACATCGATTCGGTGACCCCTCAGCAGATTCGCAGGCTCGTCGTCGCGGCCGTCGCCACCACACTCACTGCGGGTGTTCTGTTGGTTGGCCCCGCTCTCGCGACGAACGGAATCCCGTCGGCGTCCGCCGCGGCGTGCCCCGACGTCGAGGCGATCTTCGCCCGCGGCCGCATGGAGCCCGCAGGGGCCGGGCAGATTGGCAACGCCTTCGTCAGTGCGCTTCGCCAGAAGACGGGCAAGAACGTCAACCTGTACGCGGTGCGCTACCCCGCCGACAACCAGATCGACGTCGGCGCCAACGACATGAGCCAACGTATCCAGGGCACAGCAGCGAGCTGCCCCAACACCCGGATCGTGCTCGGCGGGTACTCGCTGGGGGCCGCAGTGACGGACGTGGTGCTGGCGTTGCCCTTCTCGTTCTTCGGTTTCGAGCAGCCGCTGCCCCCGGAAATGGAGCAGCACATCGCCGCAGTCGCACTGTTCGGCAACGGCAGCGCGTGGGCGGGGCCCATAGGAGCCTTCAATCCGGTGTACCGCGAGCGCACCATCGAGCAGTGCCACGCCGCGGACCCGATCTGCAACCCGGCCGACCCGAACACGTGGGAGAACAACTGGCCCGACCACCTGGCCAAGGCGTACCTGAGCGCCGGAATGGTCAACGAGGCCGCCGACTTCGCCGCGGGCAGGCTCGCTCCGCCGCCGCCGCCTCCGCAGTAACGGCGCGCATCCCCGGCTAGCTTCCGCCGACCTCGTCGGCCGACCGCACGTCCCGGGTCACCTTCATCCGCGCCTCGAGTTGGTCGTCGGGCGGATAGTCGACGCCGACCAACGTGAGGCCGCGGGCGGGCGCGGCGGCGAACTCGCTCGATCGCCGTGTTGCCGTCAATAGCTCTGCGCACCAGCCGGGTTCACGGCGCCCCTCCCCCACAGCCAGTAGCGCGCCGACCAACGACCGGACCATCGACCAGCAGAACGCGTCGGCGGTGACGTACGCGGTGACCGCGTCACCGTCGCGCGACCAGTCCAGCCGTTGCAGGTCCCGAATCGTGGTGGCCCCCTCGCGATGCCGGCAGAACGCCGCGAAGTCACGCAATCCCAACAGGTTTCGCGACGCTGCGGTCATCGCGGCGACGTCGAGCGGACGCGGCCACGGCGTGACGAAGCGGGCCCGCTGCGGCTCGACCCCGTATGGCGCCGTGGATAGCCGATACTCGTAGTGCCGCCGCAAAGCCGAGAAGCGCGCGTCGAATCCGCTTGGCGCCCGGACGACGTCGAGCACGCGGACGTCGTCGGGCAGGAACCGTCCCAGACGACGCACCAGCGGCAGGAATTCGGGCTCACCATCGCGTCGGTTGCGCGGGTACGCGTGCCCGAGCGCGTCGACGGGCACGTCGCAGTGCGCCACCTGACCCGCGGCGTGCACACCGGTGTCCGTGCGACCGGCCGCGCGCAGCACGACCGGCGTGCGGAACACCGTCGACAGCGCGTCGTCGAGCACCCCGGCAACGGT
>JAVRPF010000516.1:0-3951 GCA_032162385.1 Mycobacterium sp. | reverse complement strand
GCCGCCGTGACGGCGGCCCTCTTCCTGGCGGGCGCATCCGCCTCCGTGGGCCCGATGATCGCGACTGCCGTCGCCGACACCGCCGGCCCTCCCTTCGTCGACCACGCCGAGTGGGCGCACTGGGGTGACCTGTCCAGCCTGCGGGTCTATCCGACGGTGGCGGGTCGGGAGGCCGCGGGTCAGGTGCACAATGCCGCCGAGGGCGACGAGGCGTGGACCGAGGTGCTGGCGCTCGCACCCGATGCCGACATCCCCGGCATGCGCGAGCAGTTCATCTGTCACTGGACGTACGCCGAGTTCGCGCAGCCGGGCAAGACCAGCTGGAACCTCGAGCCGTGGCGGCCCGTCGTCGACGACGACACGATGGTGGGTTCCGGCTGTAACCCCGGCGGCACCGAAGAACCGTTCTAGCCGGTGGCTTACTCGAGGGCCGACGTGGCGGCGCTGGTCGACCACACCCTGCTCAAACCCGAGGCAACCGAGGCCGACGTGACCGCCCTGGTCGCCGAGGCCGTCGACCTCGGCGTGTTGGCGGTGTGCGTCTCGCCCACCATGGTCTCCACCGCCAAGTCATTCGAGGCGTCCGATGTCAAGATCGCCTCGGTCGTCGGATTCCCTTCCGGCAAGCACATTTCGGCGATCAAGGCGCAGGAGGCGGCACTGGCCGTCGCAGCCGGAGCCGTCGAAGTCGACATGGTCATCGACGTCGGTACTGCACTGTCGGGTGCCCTCGATGACCTGCGCGCCGACATTGCTGCCGTGCGTGAAGCCATCGACGACACCGTCGTCCTCAAGGTCATCGTCGAATCGGCAGCACTGCTGAGCCTCGGCGATGAGCAGACGTTGATCGACGCGTGCAGGGCGGCCGAGGACGCAGGGGCGGACTTCGTGAAGACCTCCACCGGTTTTCACCCGGCAGGAGGCGCCTCGGTGCGCGCAGTCGAACTGATGGCAGCCGCAATCGGGGACGGGCTCGGGGTCAAGGCCAGCGGCGGCATCCGCACCGCGGCCGACGCGACGGCCATGCTCGACGCGGGCGCGACCCGGCTGGGGCTATCGGGGACGCGCGCGGTGCTCGACGGGCTGGGCTAGATCCCCGAGTCGCTTCGCTCCTGCCCGCCGAACGCTAGATCCCCGCGAAGCACGGATCCTGCTGACCGGCCGGGATGGTCGCGTTCTGCGTGGAGAACTTGGCGGTCACCCCGCTGTCAGTGACCCCGACGCTGTCGGCGTGGATGCCGAGCGGGTAGTTCTTCGTCAGCTGCGAACTGAACGCATCCAGGGCGGGCTGCACCGCCTCACGCGGCAGGGTGAATCCCAGGCCCGTCAGCTCCTGCACCTCCAACGAGATGCCGTTGTCGACGACCTGCGGTTTGGTGATGATGCTGCCCAGCGCGGCCTCGAGTTCGATCGTGCCGTCGGACGGGTGGGTGGTTACGCCAGTGACGAAGCTGCCGACCAGGGGGATCGAGTTCTGGATGGTCTCCTTGATGCCCTCGGCCGTCCAGGTGATCGTCGCGTTCAGGGCCCCGATGGTGCCCTTGGTATTGCCCTTGTCCTCGAGCCTGATGTCGTCGATGACGATGTCGGCCTTCATCCCCTTGGCCTCGCGGAGCTGGTTGCCCGCGGTGCTGACCGAGATGTTGCCGTAGTGACCGGTCATGTGCTGCAACAGGAATGGGCTGGCACCGAACGACACCTTCGCGCCGTCCTGCACCACGCACTCGACGGCCTTGGCCACCACGGTGTCGGCGCGGCTACGGGCGTACAGCTCGGCGCCGACCACGCCGGCGACCATCAGTGCCAACACGATCACCACCACCAGCACGATGGACAGCGGATCGCGGAACAGCCGCGTGACGAACGAGCCCTGCTTCGGGGGCGGGGCGCTGCCCTCGTCCGAGGACGGCGGTGGCGGGACGTTCTGCGGCGGCGGGTAGTTCTGCGGAGCCCGATAGCCCTGCAGAGGGATTTGCTGCGTTGGCGGCTCGGGGGCCGGGGGCTGCTGGCCAGGGGGAACCTGGTTGGCCGGACGGGCCCAGGGATCGGTCACCTCAGCGATTCTGCCCTACCGACGAAGTGAACTCCGTGCGGTTGCGCAGCACCGCGATGGTCTCGCGTGCCTTCTCGACGGCGGCCAGGTCGACGTCGGACACCAATAACTGCGGGTCGGGCCCCGCCGCAGCCACCACCTCGCCGAGCGGAGAGGCCACCACGCTGCCGCCGACGCCGGTCGGTCCGACGGCCGCGATCTCGTCACCCGGGTAGGCCTGATCGACCGCAGCGACGAAGCTGGTGGTGTCCAATGCGCGGGCGCGCGCCAGCAGCGTCCACTGCTCGAGCTTGCCGGGGCCAGAACCCCACGACGCGTGCACGGTGATCAGCTGTGCCCCGCGCCGGGCGAGTTCGACGTGCAGTTCCGGAAAGCGGACGTCGTAGCAGGTGGTCAACCCGACGCCGACGCCGTCGACCGTGATCATCACCGGCTCGTAACCCGGTGCGACCGTGCGTGATTCGCTGAATCCGAACGCGTCGTACAGGTAGATCTTGTGGTAGTGCGCAGCCACCCCGGCGCCGGCCGCGACGAGCGTGTTGGTGACGCGGCCGTCGTCGCTCGGGCAGAACATCCCGGCGACCACCGTCACGCCGTTGCGATCGGCAATGGCGCGCACACCGTCGGCCCACCGGCCGTCGAGCGGCTCGGCGACCGGCGCCAACGGCACGCCGAACCGGCACATGGTCGCCTCGGGGAAGAGCACCAGCCGCGCACCGGCGTCCGCGGCCCGTCGGGTGAAGTCCTCGACGACGTCGAGGTTGGCCGACGGGTCCGCGCTGGAAAGGATCTGTGCCAGGGCAATCCGCATCCCGTCAGCCTACTGAGCGGGTCGACGAGCGCGAGAGTCGTCGATCACACGCGCCGCCCGCCCGCCCGCTCGACTCTGCGTTGGCGGCGCGAGGACCTCGCACTTCTGCGCCCAGGCGGCAGAGCCGATGCCGTGTGCTGGACACCCTTCTGCACACCAGCAGCATCGTTCGGTGCCGATTGTTGACGCCGCGAATTCGCTCGTAGGTGGGCAATTTTGACCTTGCTCGGATCCGGGGGCTGCTGGGGCCGCTGTGGTGCGAGATGCCCAGTGGACGCATGGGACACGACCGGGCGCGCAGCCATCAGCGGGGCGCCACCGTGTCCCATGGCACGGACAGCACGCCGTCCCGCAGGCGTCGTCGCGGCGGTTCGACGAGGAATCCCGCGCCTGCCAGCATGTCCAGCATCGCGCGCCAGCGCACCCGCGGCCCGAATACGCCGTGGCCGGCAGCGCTGGCCCACGCCCGATCGGCTGCGGACAGCAGGGCGTGCACCGGCTGGCCCGGCACGTTGTGGTGGATCAGCACCTTAGGCAGCCGTTCGGCCAGATCCGACGGCTTCTCGATCGCGAAGGGATCGCAGGCCAGGGTGAGACTTACCGGTCCTCGGGCGTCCAGCAGCACCCAGCAGCATCGCCGGCCGAGTTCGTCGCAGGTGCCGTCGATGATCAATCCGCCTGGCGCGAGACGGGTCGTCATCTCACTCCACGCGCCGGGCACCGCGTCGACGTCGTACTGGCGCAACACGTTGAAGGCCCGCACCAGCACCGGCTGCAGACCGGCCAATTCGAAACCGCCCAAGGCGAATTCGACTGGGCCCCCTCGGACGGCCCCCGCCGCGGCGCGGGCGGCGTGCACCCGCTCGGGGTGGATCTCCAGCCCGACCACCCGCACGTCGGGCCGCACCGCGCGCAACCGCGCCGCCAGCTCGAGGGTCGTCACCGGCAGGGCGCCGTAGCCGAGGTCGATCACCAGCGGATCGGCGGCGGTGAGAAGCGCCGTGCGCACGCGGGGATCGTGAACCAGCCAGCGATCACTGCGCCGCAACCGGTTGTATCCGGTAGTGCCCCTCGTCAGTTGGCCGAC
>JAVRPF010000515.1:0-9193 GCA_032162385.1 Mycobacterium sp. | reverse complement strand
AACGTCCGGGCAGCCGCCGAACAAAAGCCTCACCGATGACGGTTCCTTCGACGGGGATTGCGTGCACGTCGATCGGCCCGACATCCCCCGTTGTCGCGGCGATGACGAGTTCGGTGGTCTCGGTTGCCGGCAACTCGGGATCAGCGGGTACGGCCACCAACGTCGTGGCAGCACCGCTGAGAGCTAGAGACTCGTCGGCGACCAACCGGAACACGCGAGCCGGATCGGTACCGGACAGCAGCTCGGTGCCGATGTCACGGGTGGCCTCGATCCAGGACTGTCGCGTCTTCGACGTCTCATATAGCCGGGCATTGTCGATCGCGATGCCCGCCGCCGCGGCAAGGGCCTGGACAAGGACCTCGTCGTCTTCGCTGAACGGCAGCCCACCCGCCTTCTCCGTCAGGTACAGGTTGCCGAAGACCTCATCCCGTATGCGAACAGGTACGCCGAGGAACGTCCGCATGGGTGGGTGGTTCGGCGGAAAGCCGACAGAAGCCGCGTGGTGAGAGATGTTGTCCAGCCGGATGGGTTTGGGGTCATCGATCAGCACGCCGAGCACTCCGCGACCCTCGGGGAGATGCCCGATCTTCTCGCGCATCTCTTCGTCGATGCCTTCGTAGATGAATTCGACCAGTTCCTGGTCGTGACCGCGCACGCCCACTGCCCCGTAGTGCGCATCGACCAACTCGATGGCGGTGTGAACGATCGTGCGGAGGGTTTCGTCGAGTTCGAGCCCAGAGGTGATCACCAGCATCGCGTCGAGGAGACCGTCCAGCCGGTCGCGGCCTTCGACGATCTGCTCGACACGGTCCTGGACCTCCATGAGCAGTTCACGCAGGCGCAGCTGGGACAGAGTATCGCGCAGCCGGCGGTGCACGATCTCCAACAGTTTGACTGGGTCGGGCTCGTCGACGGGCAACAACGGCAGCATCGCCGAAACCCGATTGTCGGTCACGTCGAAGTCGTCTGCCGAGCGCATCGAAACGGGAACCAGCGTGCGCAATGCATGGGGTCCCGGCGTTTCGCCGCGCTCGAGCAACATTGTGCGGTAACTGCTGGTGATGGCCGCCAGCGCCACGTCGTTGAGCGTGACGCCGAAATCCCGGCACACCTGCTTCATGACGGCGAGGTCCGCCCGCGCGGCACTGTAGCGACGCATCTTGGTGACGGGCCCGTTCAGCGATGATTCCGGGGCGGCGGTGAGCACATGAGCCGTCAGCACGGCTGCCCCCACCACGGCGTGTTCGGCCGCGTCGGTGGCGGTGAGCGCCGCCCGCCAGATGTCGGTCATCCAGTTCAGCGGATTCAGCCGCGGCCGAAGCAAGCCGAGGATCGAGCTATTGGGTTCCTTCGCGGAGCCAACGCTGCTCGCGAAGGTCTCACCAGCGCCGCCGTCGCTGAGCTTCGCCAGCATCTGCCCCGTGGCGATGACGTCGGCGATGCAGTGGTGGATCTTCATCAGGAGCGCCCACCGATTGCCGGCGAGCCCTTCGATGATCCAGCACTCCCAGAGCGGGCGGTCGCGGTCCAGTCGTTGCTCCATCACGCTGGCGATCAACCCGAACAGCTCGGCGTCACCGCCCGGATGTGGCAACGCAACGCGATGAAGGTGATGCGCGATGTCGAAGTGGGGGTCATCCACCCATTCCGGTGCACGGAGGTCGAACGGGCGAGTATGCAACACCTGAGTGCAGCGCGGGATGCCTTGTGCCCGTTCGGCGAACGCCGACACGAGATCACCGTAGTCAGGAGGCGGCCCCTCAATGATCGACACGCCACCGACCGCCAGACTCACATGGGGATCGGAATCCTCGGCTTGCAGAAAGCTCGCGTCCAGCGTCGTGAGGTGCTCCATGCGGGCGACTATGCGCTCCGCTGCCGTCGTGGCGACAGGGCCGCAAGTCCTCAACCCGTAGGCACAACGTCGCACTGACTAGCGACGCGCTGCCCGCCGGTGGCCCCCATGTGGCCTCGCACTGGGGCGGGACCCGAAACGGCACGATCGTGCACTGGCCCAACGGAATTGAGGACAAGGGCACGACCCGCAATCAGTTCCACCACGTCATCGACGTTGCGCCGACCATCCTGGAGGCGAACGAGCCGATACCGGCGGGCAAGCATCAGGTGCGGATGGAGTTCGCATACGACGGAAGCGGTCTGGCCAAGGGCGGCGACGTCACGCTGTACTACGACGGTACGGCGGTCGGCACCGGTCGTGTCGAAAAGAACCAGCCTATGGGTTATTCGGCAGACGAGGCATGTGACGTCGGCTCCGACAGCAGCTCGCCGGCGTCACCGGACTACGGTCCCACCGGAAACCGGTTCACCGGCGAGATCGAATGGGTCCAACTCGATATCGGTGAAGACAGCCACGATCACCTGATCACCGCAGAAGAGCGATTCAACCTGGCGATGGCGCGTCAATAGCACTGCTTGCAGTTCGTGGCCGTGTCCAATGTGGGACTTGCGGCGTGGTGATCAGGGACTAAAGCCTCCTCATCTCTGCGGACGGCACCCATAGCGTCAATCACGTGCGGCGCCCTCGCGCCATGCCATGAACTGGAAGGACGACGATGTCGGACACACTGATTTCTCCGCCCCCGGACCCACGCCCCGTTCGCACAAGGCCCGGCCTGGGCCTTGCCGCCCTGACGGCGATCGTCGTCGGGTCGATGATCGGCAGCGGCATCTTCGCGCTGCCCTCACAGATGGCCGTCAGCGCCGCTCCCGGCCCGCTGCTCATCGGCTGGGTGATCACCGGCGTAGGCATGCTGACGCTGGCGTTCGTCTTCCAGACCCTCGCCAACCGCAAGCCGGACGTCGACGGCGGTGTCTACGGTTATGCGCGCGCCGGGTTCGGCAACTACATCGGCTTCACATCGGCCTTTGGTTACTGGGTGTCGGCTTGGGTCGGCAACGTGGCCTACCTTGTCCTGCTGTTCTCGACACTGGGCTACTTCTTCCCCGTTTTCGAGGGTGGCGCAACGGTTCCCGCGATCATCGGCGCGTCGGTGGTGCTGTGGATCGTGCACACTATGACGCTTCGCGGCGTCCAGACGGCCGCCATCGTCAACGTCGTGGTGACCATCGCGAAGGTGGTCCCGATTCTGGTGTTCATCGCCATCGCCGCGGTCGGATTCAAGGCGGGACTGTTCTCCGCCGACTTCTGGGGCAAGGCGACGCAGATCGACGGGGCTCCACTCGGCGACACGATGACGCAAGTCAAGAACATGATGCTGGTCACCGTTTGGGTGTTCATCGGCATCGAGGGCGCCTCTGTCTATTCCAAGCGCGCCGCCAAGCGCAAGGACGTCGGCCGGGCCACGGTGCTCGGCTTCGCGGGCGTTTTGGCCCTGCTGCTGATGGTCAACTTGTTGTCGTACGGATTGATGGCACAGGCGGAACTCGCCGGAGTGCCGGACCCGTCGATGGCCGGGGTGCTGGCCAATGAGGTGGGCAACTGGGGCGCCGCCTTCATCTCGATCGGTCTGGTCGTCTCGCTGCTCGGCGCCCTGATCGCTTGGGTGCTGCTATGTGTCGAGATCCTGCGCTTGCCCGCGCTCGAACACGTGATGCCGAAGGCGCTCGCCAAGGAGAACTCCCATGGCGCGCCGGCAACCGCACTGTGGGTGACCAACCTGTGCGTGCAGGCGCTGCTGCTGTGGACGCTCGCCAACGCGAGCACCTACACCAACCTGGTGTACCTGGCGACATCCCTGATCCTGTTGCCCTATCTGTGGTCGGCGGCCTACCAGGTGCTGCTGGCGATCCGCGGTGAGACGTATAAGTCGGGCCAAGGACGCGTGCGTGATCTCGTCATCGGCGTGGTCGCGCTGGGGTACGCGGTGTGGCTGGTGTATGCGGGCGGCTGGCAGTACCTGCTGGTTGCGGCGATGTTCTACCTGGTCGGCACTGCGGCATACCTCTGGGCGCGCAGGGAAAGCCGCTTGCCGGCGTTCACCAAACCCGAAATGGTCGTCGTCGCAGTGGTTGCGTTGACGTCGATTGTGGCCGCCGTGATGATGGCCACCGGCAACCTCGCCGTCCTGTGAACGCGCCCGAAGCCCGGCTTGGCGTCTGGTCGGAGGCGGGCAAGCTGCGGCGGGTCCTGGTCTGCGCGCCGGGCCTTGCCCATCAACGGCTCACCCCGGACAACTGCCACGACTTGCTGTTCGACGACGTGATCTGGTTGCAGCAGGCCCGCCGCGACCACTTCGACTTCGTCGCCAAGATGGTCGACCGCGGCGTCGAGGTCCTCGAGCTTCAGGATCTGCTCGCCGATGTGGTGGCGAAGCCCGACGCCCGCGACTGGGTGCTGGACCGCAGGCTCACCGACGATCTGGTGGGCCCGGGACTGACCCACGAGGTCCGGGCCTGGCTGGCCGAGCTGGCTCCGGATCGGTTGGCGGAGTTCCTCATTGGCGGTCTGGCCTACCAGGACGTCGTCGACGAGGTGGACAGCGGCTTCCTCTCGTTGTTCAACGACTTGGACCCGGCGGGCTTCGTCATCCGGCCGCTGCCGAACACACAGTTCATGCGGGACAACTCCGCCTGGATTTTCGGGGGCGTGACGCTGAACCCGATGTACTGGCCGGCGCGTCGTCAGGAGACCCTGCTGACCACGGCGGTGTACAAGTTCCACCCCGCCTTCGTCGACGAGAAGTACCAGGTGTGGCTGGGCGACCCAGATGGAACGCCCACGGATCACGGCATGGCCACCCTCGAGGGCGGCGACGTGATGCCGATCGGCAACGGCCTCGTCGTGATCGGCATGGGCGAGCGGTCCTCCCATCAGGCGATCACCCAGGTGGCGCGCAACCTCTTCGCTGCCGGGGCGGCCGAACGGGTGATCATCGCCAGCCTGCCGAAGACCCGCTCCGCCATGCACCTGGACACGGTCTTCACGTTCTGCGACCGCGACCTGGTCACCGCCTATGCCCCGGTCGTCGACGGGATCGTGCCGATCAGCCTGCGGCCCGACGACAGCTCGCCGTCGGGCCTGGACGTCCGGCGCGAACCGAAGGGTCTCATCGCCACCATCGGCGACGCGGTCGGCGTCGACTTCCGGGTCGTCACCACCGCAGGCGACGTCTACGGCATCCAGCGTGAGCAGTGGGATGACGGCAACAACGTGGTCGCACTCGAACCGGGTGTCGTCATCGGCTATGACCGCAACACCCTGACCAACACGGCGCTGCGCAAGGCGGGCGTGGAGGTCGTCACCATCGACGCCAGCGAACTTGGCCGCGGCCGTGGTGGTGGCCGATGCATGACCTGCCCGATTCTGCGCGATCCGCTCTACACCTGATCACGTTTCTCGAAGGAGACTTCCCATGGCGTTCAACAATCGCAACCGCAGTCTGCTCAGCCTGGTCCATCACACCGATCGCGACCTGCTCTATCTGCTGGACCTGTCGCGAGATCTCAAGCGGGCCAAGTATTCCGGTGTCGGCCGGACCAGCCTTGCGGGCAAAAACATCGCGTTGATCTTCGAGAAGAGCTCCACGCGCACCCGCTGCGCGTTCGAGGTGGCGGCATACGACGAGGGTGCCCACGTGACCTACATCGACCCGTCGTCGTCCCAGATCGGCCACAAGGAGTCGATGAAGGACACCGCGCGAGTGCTGGGCCGGATGTACGACGCGATCGAGTACCGCGGCGCGGGCCAGGAGATCGTCGAGGAGTTGGCGGAGTACGCCGGGGTGCCGGTGTTCAACGGCTTGACCGACGAGTTCCACCCGACACAGATGCTTGCCGATGTGCTCACCATGACCGAGCATTGCCCAAAGCCGCTGCACGACATCAGTTTTGCGTTTGTCGGTGATGGCCGAAACAATGTCGCCAACTCGCTGTTGCTGGTGGGTGCCAAGCTCGGCATGGACGTCCGGATCGGCGCGCCGCAGGACCTGTGGCCAACCGAAGAGCACGTGACGATGTGCCACGATTTCGCGGCCGAGTCGGGGGCGCGGCTGACCATCACCGACGATCCACTCAAGGCCGTCAGCGGCGTCGACTTCATCTACACCGACGTGTGGGTGTCGATGGGCGAACCGGTGGAGACGTGGGGCGACCGGATCGAACAGCTGCTGCCCTTCCAAGTGAACACTGAGTTGATGGCGTCTGCGGGCAACCCGCGGGTGAAGTTCATGCACTGCCTGCCGGCATTTCACAACTCCGAGACCGTAGTTGGCGCCAAGATCGCCGCGCAGTACCCGCACCTCTCCAACGGCATCGAGGTCACCGAGGATGTCTTCGAAAGCCCCGCCAACATCGCCTTCGAGCAGGCCGAGAACAGAATGCACACCATCAAGGCCGTCCTCGTGGCCGCGCTCAGCTGAGAACGGCCACTCCATGCGTATCGTGATCGCCCTTGGTGGCAATGCGCTGCTGCAGCGCGGGCAACCGATGACCGCCGATAACCAGCGGGCCAACATCCGCACGGCTGCTGAGTGCATCGCCGAGGTGACCCCGGGCAACGAGATCGTGATCGCCCATGGCAACGGCCCCCAGGTCGGATTGCTGGCATTGCAGGCCGCGGCCTACCACGATTTTGGTCACGGCGTAACGCCGTATCCCCTCGATGTGCTCGGTGCTCAGACCGAGGCGATGATCGGCTACGTCATCGAGCAGGAACTCGGCAACCTGCTGCCCGCCGAGCAGCCCATCGCCACCCTGCTGACGATGATCGAGGTGGATCCCGAAGACCCCGCGTTCGACCACCCCACCAAGCCGATCGGGCCGGTGTACGACCGCGAGACCGCGGAGCGCCTCAAGGCCGCGACCGGCTGCGCCATCGCACCTGACGGCGACAAGTTCCGCCGTGTCGTGGCCAGCCCAAAGCCCAAGCGGATCTTCGAAATCGGGCCGATCCGCAGCCTCGTGGAACAGGGCACGATCGTGATCTGCGCGGGCGGCGGCGGCATCCCGACGATGTACGACGATCACGGGGACCTGCACGGCGTCGAAGCCGTCATCGACAAGGACCTCGCGTCGGCAATGCTCGCTAGGCAGCTCGACGCCGAACTACTGGTCATAGCCACCGATGTCGACGGTGTGTACACGGACTGGGGTACGCCGCACCAGGCCCGCCTCGGCCAGGTCACTCATGACGAGCTGGCCGGCATGGACCTGCCCGCGGGCTCGATGGGTCCGAAAGTCCAAGCCGCATGCAACTTTGCGCGTAACACCGGCAATGAGGCCGTCATCGGATCGCTTGCCGACATCGCGAAGATCGTCGTCGGCACGGCGGGCACGCGGGTTCGCCTTCGCTAACCCCAACGCTCAATCCGCCAGCGCCAGCACGGCTATGCTGCCACCGCCACGTCCACCGAAAGGTGCTCGGCAATTGCGTGCGCAGTGACCCAGTCGCCGTGTCGAACCGCCAGTGCGAGATCCTCGACGAAGCGGCTGTAGGCGTCCAACTCAGCCAGCCAGGACGACACCGTGTACACAATGTCCTCTGCGAACACGTAGGTCCCCTAGATCTAGGGGGCGCCCCAGGGTCCACCCGCCCCTCTGGGGTTGGGCCCAATGGCCATGCCCTAGGTGACCAACGACCCATGCCATTCAAGCCTGGCCGCCCTACCGTCTTGGTATGTCCGCTCCGATCCAGCGTCCCGGTGGCCCGTCCTCACTGTTCCTAGCCTGCCTTTGCTGAAGAAAGTCGTTGAAGTTCGAAGCCCATGCCGCGGCCTGAATCGACGCGGTATCGGTGCCGACACCGTCGAGATCGAAGATGACCGCGTCGTGGATTCGAGGGTCGATCGTCACACGCACACGACACCGATATCCACGGGCTGTTCGGCAACCTCGAAGAGCCTCTCTGCGTCGGCACGTGTGCACGGGGCCGTGCCCCAACACCACTGACACCACGCACGGGGATTGCGACCATCAGTCGAACCTCACGCGGGCCAGCGGCGCGCCAACCATGGGGCCAAGGATCGTCGCGATCAGAAACGCTGCACTGGCGTTGAAAACGCCGACAACCGACTTCCTTGAACACGCCAAGCAGTACAAGACCCTCACTGCACAGATCGGCAAGGGCATCACGGCAAGCGCGGAGATGGCGCTCATGTCTGGCGACCAAGAGGAAATTCAGAAAGGCATCGACACCGCCGAGTCGATCG
Source organism: Mycobacterium sp. (assembly GCA_032162385.1). GTDB lineage: Bacteria > Actinomycetota > Actinomycetes > Mycobacteriales > Mycobacteriaceae > Mycobacterium. The sequence goes on along the minus strand of JAVRPF010000515.1, from coordinate 1,067 downwards.
TCGAACTCCAGGCGACCTTCGATGAAGCAATGTTGGCGGCCGACCCACTGCTGGGCATGATGCGAGATATGGGCCGAATGAGTCGCGACATGCGCCCACCAACAAAGCGGATAGCCGAGGCGATCACGGTAATTAGCGACTCCCGCACGCTATACGGGCAGTGGGTAGACACCCTGACGAGTCTGCAGAGTGCACTCGAAGGCGATGGCTAACCTAGGCAAACAGATTGACCATGTTATTCGGCAGGTCGGCCTGCGGCGCCGGGGCGGGGTGATTCCGACAGGCTGTTCACCGTGCCGCATCTTCGGGTCCGATCAACTCGGTCTGCTCGACGTGTGACCCGCCGTTGCTAGCCGCGTTGCTATCCAGGCCCACTTCAGCGCAGAAAGGCGGTCCCGGACTTCTCCGAAACCGCCTCTGAACTGCTAGTTCTTGAGTCGGGCTGACAGGATTTGAACCTGCGACCACTTGACCCCCAGGGAACAGGACAGTGTGGACTAGTGTTCTGCTGCGTCCCGAACGTCCAGGTCAGCGAAGTCTGCATGTCCGGTCTGTGTCGCCCTGTCCATCCTGTTCGTGCCTGTCTTGGCAAGTTCTTGGCACGCTGCCGAACGGGTGTGCGATCCCCCGCAGCCGCACACGCTGAGAACGTCCACCCCTGGGCTTCGATGTACTCCATCAGGGTCAGGCAGTGCACGCCGAGCGCGTCGCAGACATCGGGAATTCTCGGCTTGGCGATGTTGCCATCGGTTTCTCCTCAGTGACGACCGTGCCGCTCTTCACCATCGCGATAGCGATCACGAACGGGTCTTGTCCTGAACATCCTCGATTCAAGGCGATGGCAAAGCCGCGCACGGGGGCGAGGGTCAGCCTAGGGATATTCGGCGCTCGCGACCTCCGGGTTGTGATCGAACCGGTCGCGGTCTTCTGCAATACGCTCGGTCTCATAGCTGCAGGTCATCGACGTTCAGCCGTCCAAGCTATCTCGCCCCATCCCGCTAGTTCGCGTCGGTTCCACCGTGTTCCGTGTCCAAATCCGTGGCCACCACACCAGGCAGGGACGTTTC
>JAVRPF010000514.1:0-4549 GCA_032162385.1 Mycobacterium sp. | reverse complement strand
CTGCCGGAACGCGGCAACGGCCCGCGGCCCCTCGACGATGACGGCCACCACGGGCCCGGAGGTGATGAATTCCAGCAGCGACGGGAAGAACGGCTTGCCCTCGTGCTCGGCGTAGTGCTGCCGGGCGAGGTCGTCGCTGACGGTCTTGAGTTCGAGGGCCGCGATGGTCAGGCCCTTGCGTTCGATTCGGCTGAGGATCTCACCGACGAGGTGTCGCTTGACGCCGTCGGGCTTGACCAACACCAGAGTCCGCTCAGTCACGTCGTCAGAGCCTACTAGTCAGTAGGGGGACGCTGCTGCCCGGGCAGCAGGCCGCGCTCCTGACGGCGCTTGACCTCGGCTTGCAGATAGGCGATCAGCACCCAGACCAGGGTGAAGAGCACGCCGATGAAGCCGATCGTGACGTGCACGAACGCCCCGGCGATCACGACGGCCTGTATGGCGAGGTTCACCTTCAGCGCCCACGGCCTGCCCTGCACGCCGGCCAGCAGGATCAGCACGACGGCCACGCCGATGAGGTATCCACCGCTCGCGACGGTGAGGCCGCCGCCCAAGGCCGAGACCACCGGGAGCGCGAGCAGCACCACGATGGATTCCAGGATCAGCGTGCCCGCCATGACGCCGCGGAAGCTCTTCCACGGATCCGGCGGCGCGGCGTCGGTGCCGTCGGGCTCTTGGGTCATTGCGGGTCCCGTCCGAACAGGGTGCGAGCCACGCCCGCGGTGACCACGGAGCCGGTGATGACCATGCCCGCGCCGGAGATCCCCCCAGCGCCGTCCTGGCCCGACTCCTCGACCAGCGCGGTCGCGGTCTCGATGGCGTCGGGCAGCGTGGCGGCGGTGATCACCCGCTCCTGACCGAAGCGCTCCTCGGCGCGCAGGGCCAGCGCGTCGACCTCCATCGCGCGCGGGGAGCCGTTGTTGGTCACCACGATCAGGTCGAACACGGGCTCGAGTGCGGCGAGGATGCCGTCGGTGTCCTTGTCCGACATCACCGACACGACGCCGACCAGGAAGCGGAAGTCGAACTCGGTCTGCAGCGCGGCGGCCAGCGCGGCCGCACCCGCCGGGTTGTGCGCTGCGTCGATGAACACCGTTGGGGCGCTGCGCATTCGCTCCAGGCGACCGGGACTGGCGACCGTCGCGAACCCGGCCCGGACCGCATCGACGTCGAGCTGACTCTGCGCGCCAGCACCGAAGAACGCCTCCACCGCGGCCAGCGCCAGCACCGCGTTGTGCGCCTGATGCTCCCCGTGCAGGGGGAGGAAGATGTCGGAGTAGATGCCACCCAGCCCCTGCAGTTCGAGGAGTTGCCCCCCGACCGCGACCTCGCGGCGCCGCACGGCGAACTCGGAGTCCTCGCGGGCCACCGCGGCGTCGGCACGGACCGCCTGGGCGATCAACACCTCCATGGCCTCCGGCACCTGCTGCCCGATCACCGCGACCGTGTCGATCGGTACCAAGTCGTCCTGCTGCTTGGTGATGATCCCGGCCTTCTCCGCCGCGATTTCGGCGATGGTGTCGCCCAGATAGTCGACGTGGTCGATGCCGATGGGGGTGATGACGGCCACGGGCGCGTCGACGACGTTGGTGGCGTCCCACCGCCCGCCGAGGCCGACCTCCACCACCGCCACGTCGACGGGCGCGTCGGCGAACGCGGCGAAGGCCATCGCCGTGACGACCTCGAACTTGCTCAGCCTCGGGCCGACGGGTCCCAACTCGCCGGCCTGGGACTGCGCGTCGACCAGCTCGACGAACGGCTCGATCTCGCGGTAGGTCTCGACGTACTGCGCCGGGGTGATGGGCTTGCCGTCGATCGAGATGCGCTCGACCGCGGACTGCAGGTGTGGGCTGGTCATGCGGCCGGTGCGTCGGTGCAGGGCGGTCAACAGGGAGTCGATCAGTCGGGCCACCGACGTCTTGCCGTTGGTGCCCGCGACGTGGATGCTCGGGTACCCGCGCTGCGGCGACCCGAGCAGCTCCATCAGCGCGGTGATGCGCGTCGTGCTGGGTTCGAGTTTCGTCTCCGGCCACCGCTGGTCGAGCAGATGCTCGACCTGGAACAGTGCGGCGACCTCGTCGGGCGTCGGTTCAACTGGGTTCATGCTCGATCCGCTGTGCTACTCGCTGTCATGAGAGCCCGGCGAGGCGGCCGTTGATGCGCTCCACCTCTTCCGAGGCCAGCTGGCGGCGGGACCGGATCTTGTCGACGACGGCCTCGGGCGCCTTGGCCAGGAACGCCTCGTTGCCGAGCTTCGCGGCGGTCTGGGCCAACTCCTTCTCCGCGGCGGCCAAATCCTTCTCAAGGCGGCGGCGCTCCGCGGCGACGTCGACGGTGCCCGACGTATCAAGTTCGACGACGACCGTGCCGAGCGACAGCCGCACCTCCACCGACGCCGACGGCGTGAAACCGTCGGCCGGTTCGGTCAGCCAGGCCAACGCGCCGACGGCGGCCACGTGCGCGTCGATGTCGGCGTCGGAGATCCCGACCAGCCGGGCCGGCACCCGTTGACGGTCGTTGAGGCCCTGGTCGCTGCGGAACCGGCGCACCTCGGTGACGAGCTTCTGCATGTCGGTGATCCGTTGGGCTGCAGCACTGTCCAATGCGATACCGGACGGCGCCGGCCAGTCCGCGATGACAAGCGACTCGGCCGCCGGCGCATCCCCCATCAATGTCTTCCACAACGTCTCGGTGACGAACGGCATCACCGGGTGCAGCAGCTTGAGCAGAGTGTCGAGGACCGCGGCCAACACGGCGTTGGTGTGCCGTTCGGCCCCGCCCTCCTCACCGGCGAGTTGCACCTTGGCCAACTCCAGGTACCAGTCGCAGAACTCGTCCCACGCAAAGTGGTACAGCGACTCGCAGGCCCGGCTGAACTCGTAACCGTCGAACGCCGAATCTACCTCGGCCCGAACCTCTTCCAGCCGGCCCAAGATCCAGCGGTCGGCATCGGTGAGCTCGTCGACGCCTGGCAGCGGCGCTGGCGCGGCGCCGTTCATCAAGGCGAACCGGGTGGCGTTGAACAGCTTGGTGGCGAAGTTCCTTGAGGCGCGGGCGTGGTCCTCGCCGATCGACATGTCGCCACCGGGGCTGGCGCCGCGCGCCAACGTGAATCGCAGCGCGTCGGCGCCGAAGATCTCCACCCAGTCCAGCGGGTCGATGCCGTTGCCCTTGGACTTGCTCATCTTGCTGCCGAACTCGTCGCGGATCAGGCCGTGCAGGAAGACGTTCTCGAACGGCACCTGCGGGCCGCGCCGCCCGCCTGCGGTGATCGCGTCGTCGTCGCCGATGAAGGTTCCGAACATCATCATTCGGGCCACCCAGAAGAACAAGATGTCGTAGCCCGTGACGAGAACGCTGGTGGGATAGAACTTCTCGAGTTCGGGTGTGCGGTCGGGCCAGCCCATCGTGGAGAACGGCCACAGCGCCGACGAGATCCAGGTGTCGAGCACGTCGGGGTCCTGCTCCCAGCCCTCCGGCGGGGTCTCGTCGGGCCCGACGCAGACCGTCTCACCGTTCGGGCCATGCCAGATCGGGATGCGGTGGCCCCACCACAACTGCCGCGAGATGCACCAGTCGTGCATGTCGTCCACCCAGCCGAACCAGCGGGGTTCCAGGCTCTTGGGGTGAATCATGGTGTCGCCGTTGCGCACGGCGTCGCCGGCGGCCTTGGCCAGCGATTCGACCTTCACCCACCACTGCAGCGACAGCCGCGGCTCGATGGGTTCACCGCTGCGTTCGGAGTGGCCGACGCTGTGCAGGTAAGGCCGCTTCTCCTCAACGACACGACCTTCCCGCTCGAGCGCTTCGCGGACGGCGACGCGGGCGTCGAGGCGGTCCATGCCGTCGAATTCGGTTCCGGTATCGGCGATGCGACCCTTCGTGTCCATGATCGACGGCATCGGCAGGTTGTGCCGGACGCCGATCTCGAAGTCGTTCGGGTCGTGCGCCGGGGTGACCTTGACTGCGCCAGTGCCGAATTCGGGGTCGACGTGCTCGTCGGCGACGATGACGATGTCGCGGGACAGAAATGGGTGCGGCAGCGCGGTGCCGACCAGGTGCCGGTACCGGTCGTCGTCGGGGTGCACGGCGATCGCGGTGTCGCCGAGCATGGTCTCGATCCGCGTGGTGGCGACCACGATGTGCGGCCGCGAGTCATCCAGCGAGCCGTAGCGGAACGACACCAGCTCGCCCTCGACGTCCTCGTATTTCACCTCGAGGTCCGAGATCGCGGTCTCCAGCACCGGCGACCAGTTCACCAGCCGCTCGGCCTGGTAGATCAACCCGGCGTCGTAGAGCCGCTTGAAGATCGTCCGAACCGCGCGCGAGAGGCCGTCGTCCATGGTGAAGCGGTCCCGACTCCAGTCGACGCCGTCGCCCAGTCGGCGCATCTGACCGCCGATGGTGCCGCCGGATTCGCGTTTCCAGTCCCACACCTTGTCGATGAACAGTTCGCGGCCGAAGTCTTCCTTCGTCTTCCCGTCGACGGCGAGCTGCTTCTCTACCACGCTCTGGGTGGCGATGCCCGCGTGGTCCATGCCGGGCAGCC
>JAVRPF010000513.1:0-11707 GCA_032162385.1 Mycobacterium sp. | reverse complement strand
AGCGCTGAGCTGGTACCCGGCTACATCAGCGATTTGTACAGCGCCTTTTACCCACTGTCGGTGGCGTCGCCGGCATTGCGCGAGCTCCATCTCGAAGACCACGGTCTGCAGTGGGCGCACGCTCCTGCGGTGGTGGGGCACGCACGCGACGGCGCCGACGAGGACGCGGCCGTGATCTATCGGGACATCAATAGGACCGCAAGCGAATTGGACCGACGAAGCCCTGGTGATGGCCGGCGTTGGTGCGATCTCTTCGAGCAGTGGGATCGGATCAAGAAGCCCCTGTTGGACACGTTGTTCTCGCCTTTCCCGCCGGTGCGAGGTCCGTTGGGTCTGCTGCGCAAGCTCGGCACCGCGGAGGCGCTCCGTCTGGCGCACCTGCTGCTACTGCCCGCAGGGGTCATGGCTGAGCATCTTTTCACTGGCGACGCCGCCCGTCTGCTGTTGTTGGGCAACGCGATGCATGCCGATGTCCCCATCGACGCACCTGCCAGCGGCGTGATGGGTTACCTGTTGATCATGATGGCGCAGGACGGTGGTTTTCCCGTTCCGGTCGGTGGCGCCGGCCAGTTGACGGCGGCCTTGGTACGCCGCGCCGAATCTGCCGGCGCCCGTGTCGAATGCGCTCGACCGGTTACCTCGATCAGCGTCAGCGGTGACCGGGCCACCGCCGTTCACACCGCGGACGGCGCGTCGGTCAGATGCCGACGGGCGGTCATCGCCGATACATCAGCGCCCCAGCTTTACCAGCAGTTGCTACCAACGGACTCGTTGCCCGCTAGTTTGCAGCGGGGTCTGGACCGCTTCGTCTGGGACACCCCGGTGCTCAAGATCAACTATGCGCTAAATGAGCGAATACCCTGGCGGGCCAAGAGCCTGACCGACGCGGGTACCGTCCACCTTGGCGCCGATCACGACGGACTCATCCGGTGGATGGCCGATCTCAACACCCGCACCTTGCCCGAGCGTCCGTTCATGCTCTTCGGCCAGATGACGACCGCCGACCCGAGTCGGTCGCCAGCCGGAACCGAAAGTGCTTGGGCGTACACGCATCTGCCGCGCGGAATGGCCGACGACGAGTCCGCCGAGCGGCTCGTCGAGTCAGTTGACCGGGTACTAGAGGAGCACGCGCCGGGTTTCACCGGCCACGTGATCGGCAAGACCATCCAACGCCCGTCCGATCTGGAATCCAGCGACGCCAACCTGCACACCGGTGCCGTCAACGGAGGCACTTCGCAGTTGTATCAGCAGCTGATCTTCCGGCCTACTCCCGGATTCGGCCGCGCCGAAACGCCGCTGGAGAACGTGTTCCTCGGCAGCGCGGGCGCGAGCCCCGGCGGCGGCGTGCACGGTATCTGCGGGCGCAACGCCGCGCGTGCGGCGTTGGCCGCCGACGGCGCGCGAGGTTGGCCGCGTCGTCGGCTCAACCGCGCGGTGTCAACGCTTTTCACGAGGTCAACCAGTGAGAACTGACGCTCACGGCGAGCCCATGAAGGTCGGATCCACGACTCCCGAACGCACGAAGACGCCCCGAAGCCTCAAGCAATTCGTGCAGGACAACGGGCTCGTGCTGGCGTGCCTTGGACTGTTCGCCGTGTTCTTCATCGGCATGGTGGTGTCAGGTGCAGCCAACTACAACGAGCAACAGCAGGAGCACGGATCCGCCGCGCAGGTGTCGGTCTGGGGATACCTGACCACCGGTGACTTCGTCGAGGCCACGTTCGAGAACTGGGAATCCGAGTTCCTGCAGATGGGCATGTACGTCGTCCTGACCGCCTTTCTGTTTCAGAAGGGGGCGTCGGAATCCAAGCCGATCGGTGAGCGGGCACCCCAGGACGCCGATCCTCGCCGTGCCAAGATCAAGCCGGACACCCCATGGCCGGTGCGCCGGGGCGGGTGGGTTCTCACCGTCTACGAAAACTCCTTGCCATCGCGTTCTTCGCATTGTTCTTCGCCTCCTGGGCGCTGCACGCCAGCGGCGGCGTAGCGGCGTTCAATGAAGAACAGGCGCAGCACGGCGAAGCGACCATTTCGCTGTTTCGCTACGTGACGACGTCCCAGTTCTGGTTCGAGTCGATGCAGAACTGGCAGAGCGAATTCATCGCCGTCGCCGCCATCGTTGGACTGTCGATCTTCCTGCGGCAACGCGGTTCAGCGGAATCCAAACCAGTAGCCGAGCCCCCATCGCGACACCAGCGCCTGATGTCGCAGCCCGGCGGGGGCCGCGCGGTCCGACTACGAGCCTAAGATCAACCGGTGGACGTTAGCGCCAGGAACAACGTGCGCATCGTGGGCGACCCAAACGGCCCGACGGTGCTGCTCGCCCACGGTTTCGGGTGCGATCAGAACCTTTGGCGCCTCGTCACCGAGCGATTGTCCCCCCGCTTTCGCGTCGTCCTGTTCGACCACGTCGGTTGCGGTGCATCCGATCCGAATGCGTGGGACGACGACCGCTACGCGTCGTTGGACGGCTATGCCGACGACATCCTCCAAATCGCCCGTCACCTCGATCTACGCGACGTCACCTTCGTCGGTCACTCGGTGGCCGCGATGATGGGCGTGCTCGCCGTCGCTGCCGACGCAGACCGATTCGCCAACCTCGTGCTTCTCACGCCGTCCCCGTCCTACATCGACGATGCTGACTACCCGGGCGGCTTCACCCGCGGTGACATCGACGAACTCCTCGCCTCCCTGGAGAGCAACTACCTCGGCTGGTCGCGGGCGATGGCGCCGACCATCATGGGCACGCCGGAGCGTCCCGAACTGGGCGACGAACTGGCCGAGACCTTCTGCCGGACCGATCCGGCGATGGCCCGCGTGTTCGCGCGCACCACGTTCCTGTCCGACAATCGTGCCGACCTGCACCGGGTCTCTGTACCGACGCTTGTCATCGAATGCGCGCGGGACACGTTGGCGCCACGTGGGGTGGGCGCGTACGTCCATCGGCACATCGCGAAGAGCAGGTTGGTCACGCTCGACGCATCCGGTCACTGCCCGCAACTCAGCGCTCCTGACGCGACGGCCGAGGCGATCGCCGCGTTCGCCGGAGACCGGTGACGGTCCGTCCCCGCGGCCGGGATGACTTCCCCGTCGTCGAGGATCTCTACCAGAACGCACCCTGCGGCTTCCTGGCGATGTCGCCCGACTTCCGCATCAACTCCGTGAACGCGACCTTCGCCGACTGGCTGGGGTACGAACCCGAGCAATTGGTTGGCCGGCCCTTCGCCGATCTGCTCACCGCCGGTGGACGCATCCACTTGGAGACGCACTTCGCTCCGCTGCTGCAGATCGCCGGGCGTCTAAGCGGCGTGACGCTGGACCTCGTCGCCGTAGACGGTCGCCGCCTGCCGGCATTCGTCACCGCGAACGTGAAGTCCGACGCCTACGGGCGACCCGAGTTCATTCGCATCATCGCCCAAGACGCCAGCGATCGACGTTCATACGAAAGGGAACTGCTCGACGAGCGCCGGCGTGCCGAGGAGGCGCAGACCCGAGCGGAGGTGCTCGCCACGACACTTCGACGCTCGCTACTGCCGCCATCGCTTTCGCCGCCGCCGGGACTGGACGCGACGGCGTATTACCACGCCGCGGCACCGTCCGAGGTGGGCGGAGACTTCTACGACCTGTTCCGGTTGTCGCGGGCGAAGTCGGCGTTCTTCCTCGGCGACGTGTGCGGAAAGGGCGTGGAAGCCGCGGTGTTGACGTCGCTCGCCCGGTACACCCTGCGTGCCGCGGCGGTGAACGACGATCACCCGGAAGTCGTGCTGCACACCCTGGACACGGTTCTCCGGCACGAGCCCGGCGGCCATGACCCCAGCCGCTTCTGCACGGTGGTATTCGGCGTGATCACGCTGCGGGACAACGGGTTCGACGTCGAGCTGGCCAGCGGTGGGCACCCTCCAGCGCTACTCCTGCGCGCCGACGGCGACGTTCGATACGTCAGTACGCCCGGCGGGCAGGCCGTGGGGATGTTTGCCGCTCCGGAGTTCGCGTCGGCGACGGTCCATCTGACGGCCGGCGACACGCTGTTGCTCTACACCGATGGGTTGACCGAGGCCAGAACCGGTTCGGGCAGAGTACGGTTCGACGACGACGGGGCCTTGCTCCGCTTCGCGCGCGACCACGCCCCGACGACGGCCGCCGAGATGATCGGCGCGCTGAGCCGTCTCCTCGAGGACCTCGGCTCCGGCGTGGATGACGACACGGCCCTGCTCGCTCTCGGTGTGCCGCCGTCGAGCTGAGTCGTCGACGCCAATCAGTCGAAGGTGACGACGACCTTGTCGGCGGCGCCCGGTGTAGCCGCCATCTCCAATGCTGCACCGACGTCCTCGAACGGAACGGTGTGGCTGACGATGAGGGCGTACTTCTCCCAGTTGGCGATCAAATCCCGTGTCACTTGGAAGATCTCGTCGGGGTATCCCATGGACCCGACGATGGTGATCTCGTTGCTCATGACGTTGAGGAGCTCGATGGGTACCGGCTGCTCGTGGACGGCGACGATCCCGAGGGTGGCGCCCTTCTTGGCTGCCGCGAGCGCGGTGTCGATCACGGCGGGCGCTCCGGCGGCGTCGAGGTAGATGTCGGTGCCTGCCTTCCCTGGGTACAGCGCGTCTCCCTCGCCATGCAACGCGATGAGTCGGCTGATGACGTCTTCGTCGGAGGAGTTGATCACCGCGTCGGCACCGATCTCGAGGGCCTTGTCCAGGCGTGCTGGAATCAGGTCGGCCACCACCACGTGTCCCACGCCGAGCGATTCGAAGACCAGTACCGCGCCAAGGCCGATGGGCGCCGCGCCGAACACCACGATCTTGTCGGATGGTTTGGGTTGGCAGCGGTTGACGCCGTGACGGGCGACCGCCATCGGTTCGTTGAGCGCGGCCACTTCAAAGGGGATGTTCTTGGGGATGACTTCGAGGCTGACGCCGCGAACCGCGTTCTCGATGAGGAGGTAGTCGGCGAGCGCGCCTGCCGCTCCACCGTTTCCGATGATGCCGCCCGGCGCTGCCATCGGATTGACCACCACCTGGTCGCCGACCGAGATGCCGGAGACCTCGGTGCCGACCTCGACGACCTCGCCAGCGGGCTCGTGCCCGAGCGGAGTCTGTCCCTGCCGCGGCGGAATGCCGCCGATCGTGATGTAGAACGCGTCCGAGCCGCAGATGCCGCAGGCGCGCATCCGGATGAGCACGTCCTTGAGGCCGGCCCGAGGTTGCGGCACGTCGACGACCTCGACCGCGCCGGGTCCCGTCACCATCGACACCTTCATCGGCACTCCTCGTCGTACGGCAGTAGTACCTCCCACTACTACCGCGCGCGAGGGCTCAGGCGGCGCAAACCTCCTGCTGTGCGGTGGCACGGACCCGCGGCGGGCTGGTGACGTCGTTGGGCAGCGACAACCGGATCACCTTGAACCAGGCCGACGCGACCTGCTTCACCAGTGGCCCTGAGGTGTAGGTGAGCCCGTGCCGGTCGAACAGCTCCTTGACCGCAGGAGCGATCTCGCCATACCGGTTGCTTGGCAGATCCGGAAACAGGTGGTGCTCGATCTGATACGACAGGTTGCCGCTCATCAGGTGCATCAGGCGGCTACCGCTGATGTTGGCCGACCCGAGCATCTGACGCAGGTACCACTGACCGCGGGTCTCGCCGTCGATGCTGTCGTACGAGAACGTCTGCACCCCTTCGGGGAAGTGCCCGCACATGATCACCGAGTGCGTCCACAGATTGCGCACCACGTTGGCGGTGAGGTTGGCCGTCAACGTCGTGACGGCGCTTGGCCCCGACAGCACGGGATGCACGACGTAGTCACGCAGGCCCTGCTTGCCGATCTTGCGCAGCGTGGACTTCACCCTGGCGCGAAACTCGGGGTTCCTGCGCCGCTCCGCGGTCTTCAGGTTCTTGCCGAGTTTGAGGTCATAGGCGGCGATGCCGTACTGGAACAGCACGGCGTTGATCGCGTTCCACAGCGGCTGGCCCAGATGGAATGGAGACCATCGCTGGTCCTCGTCCACGCGCATGATGCCGTAGCCGAGGTCACCGTCCTTACCGATCACGTTGGTGTAGGTGTGGTGCTCCTCGTTGTGGGCGTGCTTCCACTGCTCGGCCGTCGACGCGTTGTCCCACTCCCAGGTGGTGGAGTGAATCTTCGGGTCGCGCATCCAATCCCATTGGCCGTGCATGACGTTGTGGCCGATCTCCATGTTCTCCAGGATCTTGGCCGCCGACAGCCCCGCGGTGCCGATCCACCAGGCGGGCGGGAACAGCGAGAACAACAGCACGGCGCGGCTGCCCGCTTCCAGGCCGCGTTGGGTCTTGATCACGGTACGGATGTAACGGGCGTCGTCTTCGCCGCGGCTGTCGAGCACGAGCTGGCGGATGGCGTCCAACTCGTGCCCGAGGTTCTCGATGTCGTCGGCGCTCAGGTGGGCAATGGGGCTGGTGGCCTTGTTCTGCAGGGTGGTCATGGTGAATGTCCTCCGATGAATGTGGTTGAGGCGGTTCAGATGTCGATTTCGCAGGAGCCGGCAACGGTGGAGACGCAGGTCTGCACCAGCACGCCGGCGTCGGGTGCGCCGATGGTGACGGCGCCGTTGCGCACGTCGCGGACCGCTCCGTTGCGCAGGGGAAGGACGCAGCCGAAGCACACTCCCATCCGGCAGCCCGACGGCATCAGGACGCCGGCGTTCTCGCCTGCCTCCAAAAGTGTTGTGTCCGAGCCGGTGTCGACGGTCGCGCCAGTCCTGGTGAAGCTGACCGGGCCGCCTTCGCCGCCACGAAGGGCCGGCGTGGTGAACCGTTCGGTGTGCAGACGATCGGCCGCGCCGCGCTGCGCCCAGTGCGCTTCGATGTCGTCGAGCAGAGCGGCGGGGCCGCAGGCCCAGGTCTGCCGGTCGGCCCAGTCCGGAACCAACGCGTCGAGATCGGCTGCGGTCATTCGGGGCGCGGTGGCGGTGTGACGCTCGAGGAGTCGCACCGAGCCGGTTGCGGCGAGGTCGCGCAACTCGGTGCCGAAGACCACGTCGTCGGCGGTGCGGGCGCTGTGCACCAGGACGACGTCGGCTAGTTCGCGGGAGTGGCTGCGCAGCATGCCAATGACGGGCGTGACGCCGCTGCCCGCGGTCACGAACAACACTTTGTCCGGCCGCGTGGTGGGCAGGGTGAAGTCGCCGCAGGCCTGGTCGAGATGAACCAGGGTGCCGGTCTTCGCCCGACGCACCAGGTAGTTGGACACCACACCGTCCTGCACGGCCTTGACGGTGATGGTGATGTGACGGCCTGCCCTGGCCGTGGAGTTGGCCTGCGAGGTGATGGAGTAGCTGCGCCAGTGCCGGACGCCGTCGACGTCGACACCGACGCGCACGTACTGGCCGGCCCGGTGCCCGCGCCAGCCGCGCCCGACCCGGATGCGGACTGTCGCCGCGTCGGCAGTTTCGGCGATGACGGCGCCGAGGCGACCGCGGAGGTCGCGTGAGCTGCTGAGTGGGTCGATCAGATCGATGAAGTCGCGCGGCACCAGTGGCGTCGCGACCATCTGCGCGATGGACCGCAGCGGTCGCCGCGCGGTCCCGGCGATGAGGGAAGTCATGACTCTCATTCTGATTGTCAATATGAGTTATTTCTCGATCTGTCCGGGTGAAACTGGGATATGAATTTGTTTATTGCGAACAAAAGCGGTATCTAAGTCGGGTGTGAGCAGGGAGGACCACATGAGCGAGGACGACGGCCGAACGGTATGGGCACCGCTGCCGGAGGCAGTCCTGGCGGCCATGTGGTCGGTCCTGCCGTCGGTGGCCGAGCGCACGGTGGCCGCCGTCATCGACGACGTGCCCAGTTACGCCGACGCCTTCGGTGGACGGATGGGCCAGACCATCGAGAAGGCAGTGCAGCAGTCGTTGGCCGCCTTCCTGCGACTCACCGCAGCGGGCGACGATCCGGACACCTCACCGAACGTCCGGCCCGCACTCGACGGTGCCTACGCCCTGGGGCAGGGCGAAGCGCGTCAAGGCCGCTCGACCGACGTGTTGTTGGCGGCCTTCCGGGTCGGGGCACGCACGGCGTGGCGCGAGTGGAGCGCGGTAGCGGTGAGGAACGAGTTGCCGGGTGATCAGCTGGCGGTGTTCGCCGAGCGGGTGTTCGCCTACATCGATCGGCTCTCGGCCACCAGCGTCGCAGGCCACGCCGATGAGCTCGCCAAGACCGGCCTGGCACGGCAACGGCACCGGGAAATCCTTGCGCGCCAACTTCTTGCGTCGGCGTCCACCGAAGACCTGCTGGCGACTGCGGAGCGTGCCGAATGGCGGCCGCCGCGGACGTTGACTGCCGTGGCAGTGCCACGGGGTGACGAACGCCGCCTGATCTCGACGGTGGGCGCGAGCAGTCTCGACATCCCCGACGACGCGCTGCCGCCGGTGGGACGTTCGGTCACCGTGCTGCTGGTTGCCGACGTCGGTGGCCGCGCGCGTTCGGCATTGCTCCGTTCGATCGGAATCACAGGCGCGGTGATCGGACCGGAACGGCCGTGGACGCAAGCGGGACTCTCCGTTGATCGGACGCTACGGGCGATCGAGTTGTTCGGCGACGGTGACGATCCGATCGACACCGAGCGACACCTGACCGAGCTGGTCCTCAATGCCGACGCCGACGCGCTCGCAGACCTCCGTACCAGGGTGCTCGCCCAGCTCGACTCGGTGCGGGCCGCCGTCAAGGACAAGCTGGTGGACACACTGCGTGCGTGGCTGCTGCACCACGGTCGCCGCGACGACGTCGCCGCGGCGCTCTTCGTGCACCCGCAGACCGTGCGCTACCGGATGGGACAACTCCGCGAACTGTTCGGCGACGACCTATCCGATCCACGCGTGGTGGAGGACCTCACCGTGGCGCTGGCGGGCACCCTGGCCTAGTTCGACGTCGCGCGATGAATTCCAGGGTCGATCGGTGTCTATACGGATAGCCGAAACAGATGCCGAGTCGACCAGAACGGAAGGCGGCGATCGCAATGAATTCAGCGCCAATCGTGTCGGAGCAGGAGTGGGAGAAGGCCCGCCAGGAGCTGCTCGTCAAGGAGAAGGAGGTGACCCGCGCTCAAGACGCACTGGCCGCGGAGCGTCGCCGCATGCCATGGCTTGCCGTGGAGAAGGAGTACGCGTTCGAGGGGCCGGAGGGGAGTGTGAGCCTGCTCGACCTGTTTCACGGCCGCCGTCAGGCAATCGTGTACCGCGCCTTCTTCGAGCCCGGCGTACACGGGTGGCCCGAACATGCCTGTCCCGGCTGCTCGCTGATGGCCGACCAGGTGGCCCATGTCGCGCACCTGAACGCCCGCGACACCACGTTGGTGTTCGTCTCGCGCGCGCCGCAGGCCGACATCGAACGCCTCAAGGCACGGATGGGTTGGGACATCCCGTGGTTCACCATCCTTCCCAAGAACGGCCATGCTTTCGACACCGACTTCGGCGTGGACGAATGGCATGGCACCAACGTGTTCATCCGCGAGGGCGATGAGGCTGGCGACCGCGTCTTCCGCACCTACTTCCTCAACAACCGCGGCGACGAGAAGATGGGCGGGACCTGGAGCTATCTCGACATCACGGCTCTCGGCCGCCAGGAGGACTGGGAGGATTCCCCGCAAGGCCGCCCACAGTCAGCGCCGTATCAGTGGTGGAACTGGCACGACGAGTACCCCGATGCGAAGCCTGGTGATGCGAGGTGAGCACGCGCGCCGGCGTTGTCGGACGACGGACATGTGCGTTGCTTGCGGCGTGTTCGGCTGTGCTGCACGGTATTTCGCTCGGACACGTGACGAACGTCGCGGCCATGGTGCTGATGGCCGCGATGCTCGCCGCGTGTCTGTACTGCGCACGTGACCTGTGGCTTCACGGAACGGTACGGGGCTGGCTGCTGGTTGCGTTGATGAACTTCGCGATGATCGCCATCCACCTGTCTGCATCGTCCGCGGATCACCACGGCGCCGGCGTTGCTGCGGCCGCACCGATGCCCGAGTCGACGGTCATGACCCTGGCCACCGCGCTGGCGGCAGTCGAGGTGACCGTCGCCGCGGCGGTCCTCTACTACCGCACGCGAGCGCTGAGGCCAACGGAATTCAGCGAGAGTCGCCGCGAAGAGGGGGCGTTGTTTTCGGAAAGTAAAGGTAGCGGGACCCCTACACTGGCCGCGTGGCCCGACAGGACGATCCCGATCGGCTGTCTACGGACGACGCCCGGATCCTCAATCTCGAATCGGCAGCGATCACCGGCCATACGCTGAAGCTCAACGTGCTCGAGCCGGGCAGCGGTCCGCTCGACATCGACGCACTGAGGGCCGCGGTAGAGAAGCGACTCCCTAGCCAGCCACGGGCGACGCAGCGCGTCGACTCGTCGGGACCCGAACCGCGCTGGGTACAGGCCACCGACTTCGACATCCGCGACCACGTCCGGCGACAGCCGACCGCATGCGTCTCACGGGTCGACCTATGGCGGATCGTCAGCGGGTTGATGTCCGAGCACCTCGATCGCAGTCGGCCGCTGTGGACGTTCGACGTGATCGGGCCGCTCGCGGACGGTCGCGAGGCCATCGCAGTCCGCATCCATCACGCGATGTGTGACGGCATCGCCGGTGTCCGCTTCCTCGACGCAGTGCTCTGGGACGCACACCCCGACGCGCCGGCCAGGACGGGTGCACGCCCAGGTGTGCAATCCGCGCCGGAGCCCAGCCGCCTCGCCGAGGCGTGGCGCATGCCTGGCGCCGTCCTACGCGAACTCGGCCACCCCGGCGAGCGGTCTCCCTTCGACCGCCCGATCACCATCGCCCGTGAGTTGGCCTTCACCGTCGCGCCCTTGGCGGAGGTCAAGGCGATCGGCGCCTCGCGGCCCGTCCGCGCCACGGTCAACGACGTTCTCCTCGCGGTCATCACGGGAGGCCTGCGCACCTGGCTCGGCGAGGCGGGCACGCTCGCCCACCACCTGCACGCCCAGGTCCCGGTCAGCCTCCACCACCGCGACGAGGGAGCGACCGACCTCGGAAATCGGGACTCGTTCATGAACGTCGACCTGCCGCTCGGCGAGGCAGATCCCCTCGTCCGACTCGACCGGATCCGAGCCGAGACCAGCGAGCGCAAACGCCTCGACGACGCCGAGGAGATGTACGACCTCTTCCACGCCCTCGGTCGCGTGAAACACCTCGGCAGCGCCGCGCAGCGGATCTCCAAGAGCGCGCGCGAGTTCAGCGTGTCGATATCGAACGTTCCAGGACCACGCGTCCCGGTCGGCATCGCCGGTCGCGGGGTGCGGCACCTGTTCTCCTCTTCGGAGCCTGCCGCCCATCACGCATTGCGCATCTCGGCGATCTCGTGTGCCGGGGACCTGGGCATCGGGCTGTGCACCGATCCGCAGGCGCTGCCCTACGTCGCGCGGCTCGCCGAGGCGATCGAGGCCGCCTACGCAGAGTTACGCAACGCCGCGACATCCACGTGAGGAACCTGACTAGATGCCACCCGAACAGAGCGCGCTCTCCTCTGCACTCACGACGAAGCGCGTGCAGCCAGAAGCGGTGCTCGATCACATCGAACCCGGCGCCGAACTGATCGTCGGGGTGGCCAACGGCGAGCCGAAGACGGTGATCGATGCGGTCGAAGCGCATGCCGCCGAACTCGACGACGTGCGAATCCACCAGATGCTTCCCGTGCGCGACCGGCCCTACTTTCACGGCGAGCGGC
>JAVRPF010000512.1:0-6277 GCA_032162385.1 Mycobacterium sp. | reverse complement strand
GTAGTGCGCACCCAAGGTGTGGAAGTTCGGGTTGCACGACGCCGAGACGTGCACCATCGCGGGCACGTCGAGCTCCACCATCACCTCGTAGAGCGGGTACCAGTACTCGGCGGTCATCGGCGGTGTCGTCCAGTAGCCCCCGGTGGGATCGGGGTTGACGTTGCAGCCGACGAAGCCGAGTTCGTCGACGCAGCGTCGGAGTTCGTCGATCACCGGGCCGAGCTGACCGCCCGGCGTCTGCGGCAGCTGCGCCACGGGCGCGAAGGCGTCCGGGTACAGCTGCGCGACCCGGTGCACCAGATCGTTCGAGGCCATGGCCCACGCCGTTGCGGTCGGTTGGTCGGGAAGGTGGTGTTCCATCCCGGACGCCTTCGGCGACAACAGCCTCAGATCTCCGCGCCGCTCCCGCAGGACCCGCAGCGGGTTGAGTTCGACGCTTTCCCGGATCGCGTCGTCACTGATCATGGCGACGCGGGGCACTGGGTGCGCCGGGTCGTCGAGCGCGGCGAGTTGATCGTTGCGAAAGTCTTGGTGCGCCTGCGGGGCGGTGGTGTAGTGGCCGTGGATGTCGATGATCACCGGCCGGCGTCCTCGTAGTCGACGTAGCGCAGACCGAGGCTGGCCAGATCGGCGCGCATGTCGTGGACGTCGAGGCTCAGCTCACCGCGCTGATACCGCTCCCTGGTGCGGGCTTCCTTCTCCTCGCGGATCTTGGCCGCGGCAAGCACGTTCGCCGCCTCGGCCCGCGGCACGATGACGACACCATCGTCGTCGCCGACCACCACGTCACCGGGTTCGACATGGGCCTGTGCGCACGTCACCCGGACATTGACGGATCCGAGCCGTTTCTTGACGGTGCCCTGAGCGGACACGCACTTGGACCACACCGGAAACCGCATGGCGGTCAGCTCGGCGATGTCACGGCAGCCGGCGTCGATCACCAGTCCGCGAACGCCTCTCGCGGCTAGTGCCGTTGCGAGTAGTTCACCGAAGAACCCGTACTCCGACGGTGTTTCGCTCGCGACGACGAGGACGTCGCCCTCCCTGCACTGCTCCACCGCCACGTGGAGCATCCAGTTGTCGTCGGGTGGCACGCTGACCGTGACCGCTGTTCCGCAGACCCGCGCACCGGTGTAGATGGGTGTCATGTACGCAGCCACCAGGCCGGTACGACCCTGCGCTTCGTGAATGGTGGCGACTCCGAACTCGCCGAGTCCGTCGCGGACTAGCGGGTCGGCCCGCAGCGGGTTGCGCACGACGATCGACATGCTCAGGAGTCCTTTCCCAGCCAGGGCATCAGCGAGATGTGGATGACGTCCTGGTCTTCGGTGTCACCGGCGAGGGCGCGGATCGCGCGATCCACCTGGTCCAGGCCGAACTTGTGAGTGCTGAGCCGCTGCAGCGGAAACCGGCCGGAGGCAAGCTGTTGCAGTGCCAGCTCGCAGGCCCGGTAGCTGTGGCCTCGTGCGCTCTTTATCGTGATGGCCTTCTCGGTGAGGCGCTTGACCGGGAAGTCGGGAAAGGCGGCGAGCTCGCCCTGGATCAGCAACGTGCCCTCGCGCCGCTTGAGTACGTCGATGCCCAGCAGGACGGGTCCGACTCCCGCCCGTGAGGTGCAGTCGAGCACGAAGTCGACGCCCTTGCCGCCGGTGGCGTCCATGACCCGCTCGTAGACATCGGCCTGCTCGATCTCGATGGCCTCATCGGCGCCGAGGTCGAGCGCGAGGTCGAGGCGAGCCCGGTCCCGTGTCGTTCCGGTGATGATGATCTTCGACGCGCCTGCCTGCTTGCAGGCCACCACCTGCGCGAGCCCCTGCTGGCCGGGTCCCTCGATCAGGACGGTGTCGGCGTAACCGACCCCGGCGGCGAGCAGCGCCCACTCGATGCCGTTCGACAGTGGCGTGACCAACCCCGCGAGCTCGGCGGTGACGCCGTCGGGCACCTTGTGCAACACGGCATTCCAGGGCAGGTACATGTACTCCGAGAAGCCGCCCCACAGGGTCCCGGGGTTCTCCGAAGAGGTGTAGCCGTAGCGGCGCGCATCGGCGTTGGTCCGCCAGTCCGTGGCCTCACAATGCCGGTACTCGCCGATGCGGCACCACTCGCAGTTGTAACACCCGACGTAGTGCTCGACGAAGACGCGGTCGCCTTCGACGACGCCGTGCAACCGCCTGAACTTCTCACCCGCCACCGCAATGGTGCCGACGTTCTCGTGTCCCATGATCACCGGGTTGTCGAACGGCGGCGCGGCGTACATCTTGACGTCCGTGCCGCAGATGCCCGCGACCTCGACCTTCAGCAGGGCCGCATCGTCGGACAGCTCGGGCATCGGCAGTTCGCGCAGTTCGGTCGTGCTCGGCGCAGTCCGCACCGCGGCCAGGACACTTTCAACCATCTGTCAACCCCTTGGGGACTCGTCTAAACCACGACTCTGAATGCTTTGGCATTATGGTAATGCCAATATACCATCGGATTGTTCGACGCCACCAGAGGACGGAGACCGAAATGTCTGAGCCGGACCGTGTATTGAGAACTCTCACCCGCGCGCAGGGCGCGAACCAACTGCTCGTCGACGGCAGCATCGAACCCGCAGGCTTCTCGCTGGCGTTCGAGGAGGTGCCCGTGCTGGTCGACGGGTTCAGCAGGATGGTGCGCACGTTGGAGTTCGACGTGAGCGAGATGGCGTTGACGACCTACCTCACCGCGCGTGAGCACGGCGTCGCGTTCACCGCGCTGCCGATCTTTCTGGTGCGCGGCTTCCACCACGGCGCGATCCTGTACAACACCCGCTCGGGCATTCGCACGCCTGCAGACCTGGAAGGCCGGCGGGTCGGGGTGAACCGCGGATACACGGTCACCACCGGGGTCTGGGCCCGCGGCATCCTGGCCACCGAGTACGGCGTGGACCTCGCGCGCGTCACCTGGGTGCTGTCCGGCCACGAACACGTCGACACCTACGTGCCTCCGCCCAACGTCGAGCCTGCGGGCCAGGGGACTGACCTGGCCGCAATGCTCATCGCCGGTGAGATCGATGCGGTCATCGGCGTGAACGTCGAACATCCC
The DNA here is from genome assembly GCA_032162385.1 of Mycobacterium sp. Lineage (GTDB taxonomy): Bacteria > Actinomycetota > Actinomycetes > Mycobacteriales > Mycobacteriaceae > Mycobacterium. The sequence goes on along the minus strand of JAVRPF010000512.1, from coordinate 3,214 downwards.
GACGTCGCACCGTTGATCAGCGGGCCGCAGGAGGCGGCGATGACGGCGCTGCGGAGCAGAAACTTCTACCCGATCAATCACCTGATCGTCGTGAAAGACTCGGTCCTGCAGCGGCACCCGGCGGTGGCATCGGCGTTGTTCGACGCGTTCGCGGAGGCCAAACTGCGCTACGTGGACCGGCTGCGGGCGGGGGACGTGTCCTCGGTGACCGACCGGCTGTACGCCCGGGTCCTGCAGGCCACGGGCGCCGACCCCCTCCCCTACGGGGTGGAGCCCAACCGGGCGATGCTCGAAGAGCTCATCGGGTACGCAATCTCCCAGCGCATTCTGACGCGTCGGGTCGAGGTCGACGAGATGTTCGCGCCTGCCACCGTGGCCCTGACCGCCTGAACCGACTAGGCGCCGATGGCCTGCGGGACGATCAGCTCCTTCAGGGCGACCGCCTGGTTCGCCGCCGCCTCGGCGGAGATCGTCGCCCCCTGTGCCAGCGCCTTGCGGACGGCCATGTAGTCGCCGGGGGCGTTCACGGCGTCGGCTGCGAGCAGCGCGCCGTCCCGGTAGTACAGAACCGAGAAGGTCTCGCCGTCGACGTCGCCGCGCACGACGCATCGATCGTGTCCGCCTGCCAGTCCGGCAATCTGGAGCTTGAGGTCGTACTGATCGGACCAGAACCAGGGCACCGCGTCGTTGGGCTCTCGCCGGCCGACCAGTGTCGCCGCGGCCGCCTTGCCCTGGCTGACCGCGTTCTGCACGGATTCCAGACGCACGCGGCCGAGACCCGAGAGTGGATTGGGCTGCACCGTGCAGTCGCCGGCGGCGACCACAGTCGGATTACTGGTGCGTGCGTACTGATCGACCACGATGCCGCCTGCCGACTCCAGATCCAACTGCCGAGCCAGCTCGATGCACGGCTCCACCCCGATACCGACGATCGCGACATCCGCGGGGATCCGAGTGCCGTCAGAAAGCGCAACCGTGCCTACCCTGCCGTTCCTGCCGCCGAGCGAGACCACCTGCGTACCCAGACGCACGTCGACGCCTCGACGCATGTGTGCCGCGCGGTAGAAATCCGACACCACCGGCGCCACCGCGCGGCCGATCAATCGGTCGGAGGCTTCGATGACGGTGACAGTCCTGCCCTGCGTTCGGGCCACCGCGGCGGCCTCGAGCCCGATGAACCCGCCGCCGATCACGACGACCGATTCGGCATCGGACTGCAACTCCCGCAGCGCTTTCGCATCGTCGGCGGTGCGCAGATACATCACTCCGTCGAGGTTCGCGCCGGGCACCGAGAGCCGGCGGGGTCGGGCCCCCACGGTCAACGCCAGCCGGTCGAACGCGAGCACGCGGCCACCCGCCGTTCGTGCCGTTCCCGACGGACCACCCGCGCTGAGGGCGACACTCGCGACCCGCTCTCCGGTGACGAGGGTGACGCCGAGGCCGGCCAGAACCTCCGGCGTGCGCAGCCACAGGTGCTCGAGTTCGGCGCCGCCCTGCAGATACGCCTTCGACAGCGGCGGTCGCTGGTAGGGAGCGTGCGGTTCGTCTCCGACCAGGGTGATCGGCGACGCGTCACCCGCGCCGCGTAGGGACACCGCCACCTGAAGTCCCGCCTGGCTGGCACCGATGATCAGGGTGCCCGTTGGCGAGCTCACTGCTCCTCCGGCACGTGCACTTTGAGCCCGTCCAGATCCTCGGTGACCGGGATCTGGCAGGACAGCCGGCTGGTGTCGCGGCGCTCCGCAACCCCGAGGTCCAGCAGATCGTCCTCCATGTCGCCGGCTTCCCCGACCGATGCGGAGAAGTCCTCGCCGACGTAGACGTGGCAGGTGGCACAGCTACAGTTGCCCCCGCATTCACCGATGATCCCAGGAATTCCGTTGCGGACGGCGACTGCCATGACGGACTCGCCAACTCTGGCGTCCACGGCTCGTTCGGTTCCGTCGAGGGCGATGAAGATAACCTTCGGCATGCAATCTCCCGGCGTCTTTGGTATTACCATTGTACCTTAGCGGCTTTGTCGACCCGGCTCAAGCCCTCCGCTGCACCTTGATAGAGGGATCGGCCTTATGGTCTGCTGTCATACCATGCTAGTTTCGCCTTCACTACCCGGGACGACCTCACGAGGAGCGGGCAGATGCGGATAGCCATCGCCGCTGACCACAACGCCATATCGATGAAGGACCACGTCTGCGCGTGGCTGACACAGCGCGACCACGAGGTGACTGATCGCGGAGTCCACCCCGACAGCGGGATCGTGGACTACCCGCCGCTGTGCGCGGATGTCGGAGCCCTAGTGGTCGACGGCCACGCCGACTTCGGCGTCATTCTCGGCGGCAGTGGATGCGGCGAGCAGATAGCCGCCAACAAGGTTCGTGGCGTGCGTGCCGCACTGTGCCACTGCGTATTCACCGCCGAGATCGCGCGAGCGCACAACGACGCCAACGTCCTGGTGATGGGAGCCAAGGTGGTGGCGCCGGACCTGGCGACGCGCATCCTCGCCGTCTGGCTGAGCACGCAATTCAAGGGTGGCCGCCATCAACTCAGGGTGGACCAGATCGCCGCCTTGGAGCGGGGCGAGACGCTCCGTTGAGCACTTCTCCGCACGCCGCCGCCCCACCAGGCACACGGGTTCTGCTGTTGCTGCGCCACGGCGAAAGCACGGCGAATGCCCGCGACTTGTTCGGCGGCTGGCTGGACTATCCCTTGACCGCACGCGGTCGCACCCAGGCCTCGGAGGCCGGCCGACTCATCCGCACCGCCGGCCTCACCCCTGCGGCGGTGCACACTTCGCTGCTCACCCGCGCCATCCACACGGCCGAAGCCGTTCTTGCCGAGGCGACTTCGGCTGCGCAGACGGTGAGCCGAAGTTGGCGTCTGAACGAACGTCACTACGGCGCACTTCAAGGCAGAAGCCGCACGGCGGTCCGTGCCGAGTTCGGCGACGAGTCGTTCGGCCGCTGGCGTCGCTCCTACGAAGCGGTGCCGCCGCCCATCGGCGAAGATGACCCCACACATCCGCGCCGCGATCCCCGCTACGCCGAAGTGCCCTCGCACGAGTTGCCGACCACCGAATCGCTCGCCGACGTACGCGCGCGACTGCTCCCGTACTGGCGGAATTCGATCGCCGCCGACCTAGCCGCCGACCGAGTCACCCTCGTTGTCGCGCACGGCAACTCACTTCGAGCACTGTGCATGATCCTCGACGACCTGT
>JAVRPF010000511.1:0-5753 GCA_032162385.1 Mycobacterium sp. | reverse complement strand
GACGGCGGTTGGCGGGTCGCGATGGGCACCCTGGCCTTCGAGCGGGTCGCCATCGCCACCGGCCGGGTGAACACCACCGGGGCGGTCAACGATTTGATCCGCCAGATCGCCGGCCGCACCACCGACGACGGCACGCCACTGGGTGCTGATCCCCTTGTCCGGCAACGGATCGCCGACCTGTACGGGCGCGCTCTCGTGCACTACCTGATCGGGCAGAGGGTTGTCACCGGGGCTGCCGGCGATGGCCCCCCGGGCCCGGTCACCTCGATCGGGAAGCTGTATTTCTGCCCGCTGGTAGAGGACATCGCCGACTTCGGGTTGGAGCTCGACGAGATGGGAGGGCAATTCGCACTCGCCGAGAAGGGTGGCACCGACGCGTCACCGGCCGACCGTCAACGGTGGCTGCGGCTGGCGTATCAAGCCCGCGGCACTGCCATCGCCGGCGGGTCGACGTTCATCCAGCGCAACATCGTCGCCGAGCGCATCCTCGGCATGCCCAAGAACTGAAATCGCGAGGTCGACGTGACGAGTTACCAGTGGAATCCGACCGCCGACGACATCGAGCAGGCCAACGTTACGCGGCTGGCCCGCACGCACGGCCTTGCCAGCATCGACGAGTTGCGGGCACGGTCGGTCGCCGACACGGCCTGGTACTGGGACGCGGCCGTGACCGACCTGAGTCTGCGGTTCCGCACGGCCTACAGCCGGGTGTTGGATCTGCACAACGGAATTGAACATCCCGACTGGTTCGTCGGAGCCACGCTGAACATCGTCGATTCCTGCCTTCTGCGTTGGCGCGACGAGGCCCCCGACCGGGTGGCCGTGGTCCACGAAGACGAAGCCGGTCAGATCCGTGAGCTCTCCTTCGGCCAGCTCGCCACCGAGGTCGGCCGGGTCGCCCGGGGGCTGTGTGACCTCGGTATCGGTCCCGGCGACGCTGTCGCGATCTACCTGCCGATGATCCCCGAGGCGGTCATCGCGTGCTACGCGGTGGCGGCACTTGGAGCGATCCTGGTGCCGCTGTTCTCCGGTTTCGCCTCGACGGCGATCGCGTCCCGACTCGCCGACGCCGAGGCCAAGGCGGTCATCGTGGCCGACGTCACCACCCGACGCGGGCGCGCGCTACCGCTCCTGCCGCAAATCAGTGCGGCGCTGGCGCACTGTCCCACCGTGCAGCACGTGGTAGTGGTGCCCAACGGCTCCGAAAACGAACAAGCCGGTCCCACGAAATATTTTGGCGCGCAGATGGTTTTGTGGTCCCAGCTGACGTACCGCGACGCGCCGTTGGCGCCCGTCGAACTTGACGCCATGCATCCGTTGCTGCTGGCATACACGTCCGGCACCACCGGAAAGCCCAAGGGGGCGGTGCACACCCACGCGGGATTTCTGGTGAAAACGGCCAGCGAGGTCGCCTACTCATTCGATGTCAAACCCGGCGGAGTGTTCAGCTGGGTCACCGACATGGGCTGGATCATGGGCCCGCTCTCGGTGTTCGGAACCCACGCCAACGGTGCGACACTCCTGCTGTACGAAGGCTCACCCGACAGACCCGACAGCACCCGGCTGTGGCGGCTAGTCGAGCGTCACCGGGTCACCATGCTCGGCGTGTCGCCCACCCTGGTGCGGGCGCTGCGGTCCGCTGAGACCAGCGTTATCCCGACCGCGGATCTGTCATCGGTGCACGTGCTGGGCTCGACCGGAGAACCCTGGGATCCCGAGTCCTATGAATGGCTCGCCCGCACCGTGTTCGGTGGACGCGTCCCCGTGATCAACTTCTCCGGAGGCACCGAGGTCGGCGGATCGTTCCTGGCGCCCTATCCGGTCGAACCCATCCGCAGCTGCTCGCTCGGCGGTCCGTCGCTCGGGATGGACGTCGACGTCGTCGACGTCGTCGACGACACCGGCCGATCCGTGCGCGGCGAGGTCGGCGAGCTGGTGTGCCGCCAGCCGTGGCCGTCGATGACGCGAGGGATCTGGAAGGACGACGAACGCTACCTTCAGGCGTACTGGTCGCGCTTCCCAGGCATCTGGACGCACGGCGACTTCGCGATGGTCGACGGTGACGGCCAGTGGTTCATCCTCGGACGCTCCGACGACGTCATGAACGTGGCCGGCAAGCGACTGGCGCCTGCCGAAGTGGAATCGGTGATGATCACCCACCCACAGGTCGCCGAGGCGGCCGCCGTTGGCGTTCCGGACACCGTCAAAGGGGAGGCGGTGTGGGCGTTTTGGGTGTCGCGAACCGACGACGAAACCGACACGAACCGCGCCACGACCGCCGAGCAGGTCGGCGCTGACCTGGCGGCACTGGTCGGACGCGAGCTGGGCAAACCGTTCACGCCTTCGCGGGTCTGGCGGGTAAACGCGCTACCCAAGACACGCTCGGCCAAGATCATGCGCCGCGCGATCCGGGCCGCTGCCCTCGGCATCGATCCGGGCGACCTGTCCGGCGCCGAAAACCCCGACGCGGTCACCGAGATCCGCGATCTCGTCGCGGACGAGGCGCTCAGTCGTCGACGCTGATTGCGTCACGCTTATCCATGGCCAGTGCGGCCTTGGCGTAGCTGTGCACGTGGCGGCGCATGCGCCGGCCGGCGGCATCGGCGTCGCGGCTGCGGATCGCGGCCGTGATCGACCGGTGTGCGCGTTGGGTGACGGATCGCACGGTGTCGTCGACGAACGCGGCGTTCTCGGTTCCGGTATAGATGGCCTGCGACAACGCGGTCATGAATCCGATCAACAACTCGTTGTGACCGGCCATGGCCACACCCACATGCCAGTCGAGATTGGCCTGCAGGAACGCCGACAGGTCAGCATCGGGGTTGGCGATGTCGTCGTTGGCCCGATTGAGCACCGCCAGCTCGTCATCAGTGCGGTTGCGCGCGGCCAGCTCGGCGCAAAACGGCTCCAAAGCTTCGCGGGTCTCCATCAGATCAGCCAGCTTGATTTTCTGGCCGCGGATCATCAGGCTCACCGAGCTGGCCATCGACTTCGTCGTCGGGCGCTGGATGAAGGCGCCGCCGGCCCGCCCGGCCTTGACCCGAAGCAGGTTCTGCACCTCCAAGATGCGTAGGGCCTCTCGCACCGTGGCCCGGCTCATCTGCGTCTGCCTGACGAGCTCGCGCTCCGCGGGAAGCGCCACACCCTCCGGCAGCTCTCCGCTGAGGATCCGCTCACGTAGGTCGCGCGCCAACACGTCGGCCGCCTTAGGCACATCCACCGGGGTGAGCACGACATTCGAACGTGTCGAGGTCGAATTTGACTCGACTGGTGCCATCGTCGCTCCTCCGCATACATTCGGCCCAAAGGTAAGACCCAATGTACCGGTCAGATCATTGCCACGGTGTACTCGCGAAGGCAGGCTCAGCGTGTTGGCCGTCGTGGCAAGGCTCAACTCTCTCGCGCGAGGTCCCGTTCGCCTTCGTGCTCGCCGAACTCGTCACCTGCCGTGTGGTCCTGCTCCTCAGGCTCAGCCGGTTTCGACTTCTCCCGCTTCGAATCGATAATCAACAGGAGCAGCCCTACCGCGCACAAACCGACGCACGCCCAAGCGAGGAACCTGCCATCAAACCCGTCAACACCAAAGGTGCCGTGCCTGGGGTGACCAGGTGCGGGAGTACCGATGATCACCGCGGCGATCAACCCCGCGATGCTCACTACCAGCAGGACTGCGACAACGATGATCATCGTTTTGCCCTCCCTCGTGACGGGCGGCCATGAACACATCAACAGGCAAGTTTACCGCGCAGTCGCATGCCGAACGCTTAAAAGACCATCCGCGCGATGACCTCCGCCACCGCGGCCGGCTTATCCGAGCCGTCGAGCTCGACCGTCTGCCGCACGGTCAGGTCAACGATGGCGTCGTCGACCTTCGTGGCGTCGACAAGCTCGGAGCGGAGCCGCACGCGGCTGCCCGCCGGGACCGGCGCAAGGAACCGCACCCTGTTGAGCCCGTAGTTGATGCCCATCTTCGCGTTGTCGACGCGGTAGTTGTCCTTGCTTAGGGCGGGAATGAGGGACAGTGTCAAGAAGCCGTGCGCGATCGTTGCGAGATAAGGACTGTCAGTCCTGGCCCGCTCGACGTCGACGTGGATCCACTGATGGTCGCCAGTGGCGTCGGCGAACGCATCGATGCGGTCCTGATCGACGGTGGTCCACTGAGAGACGCCGAGTTCTTGACCGACAGCCTCAAGGGCCTCCGCGATCGATGAAATGACTCGCACTGTTCACCTTTCTCGCGCGCATGGACCGCGGCCAACGGATCAGCATCGAACCGAACCCGACCAGAATCATGCCTGCGACAACCATCGCCGTGTTGTCGAGCACGAAACCTGCTACCGCCAACGACAATCCGGCATAGGTGTTGAGTAATGCGATGACGACCGGCACGAGCGGCAGGCCGCGCTCGTCGGCCGTCAACCGAGGCTGTTCAGCGGTGAACATCGCGGCGGATACCCGGCTCAGTTGCCACGGTAGGCGGCGAAATCGGGGGCGCGCTTCTCGTTGAAGGCGGTGACACCCTCTTGCGCCTCGGGAGTGTCGCCGAACAGCTTTAGGCCCGAATACGCCATCTGGCCAACCGCTGCGAACTGTTCGGTGTCAGTGTTGAACGACTGCTTGAGAATCTTCAACGACGTAGGTGAAAGCTGCAGGATCTCGTCCGCCCACGCCCGTACCTCGGGCTTGAGTTGGTCGGCCGGCACCACCTTGTTGACCAGGCCCCACTCGGCTGCCTGCTGGGCCGAGTACCGGCGGCACAAGAACCAAATCTCGCGGGCGCGCTTCTCCCCCACGACGCGCGCTAGGTAGCCGGTGCCGAAGCCGGCGTCAAACGACCCGACGCGCGGGCCGTTCTGGCCGAACACCGCGGTGTCGGCGGCGATCGTCAGGTCGCACAACACGTGCAGAACGTGACCGCCGCCGATCGCAAACCCGTTGACCGCCGCAATCACCGGTTTCGGCACGTCACGGATCACCCGATGCAGCGAATCCACTTCGAACAGACCGGTTTCGGACGGCCCGTAGTCGCCGGTCTCGGCGCGCTGCTTCTGGTCCCCACCGGTACAGAACGCCTTTTCTCCAGCCCCGGTCAGGCAGATCACCCCGACCTCTGAGCTTCCCCACGCCAACTTGAACGCCCGGATGAGCTCGTCGAGCGTGCGCGCCCGAAACGCGTTGTACCGCTCGGGTCTGTTGATGGTAATCCACGCAAGGCCGTTGTCGACCTCGTAGGAAATGTCGGTGAACTCGGTCATCAGTTGCCTCTCTTCGTTGAAAGCCGCGGTCACTTGTCGTCCAATTTTGGTCTAACCATATTACCAAAAGAGTGCTGCTCGGCAAAACACCGAGTTGCCCCGAGCCTGTCTCACGCTCACACGGATTCCCGACGCATTCGGGCCAGGTCACCGATCGACGTCTGCAGGTCGTCAAGCTCAGCGACGAGGGCTGCCCGACGAATCACAATGTCGTCTGGTGCGGCCTCGGGGGCGACCAGACCGCGGTGCCGCGCCAACTTCACAGCGGTACTGAACATTTCCCCCGACACCGACTCCTCGGTGATGCGGTGCTGCAGTGACCATTGCCGGCCCAGGCGAAGACACCTCGTGAGCAGGAGCTGCTCGTCAACCTCGCGATCGGGGCCGCTGTTCACGAGCTCCTCAGCCACTACTCGGTAGGCGTCGACGAACGGTCTGAGCACCAGATGCGCGACCAGCAGCGCGCTTTCGCTTAGACACCGCTCGACCTGCACGCTG
>JAVRPF010000510.1:0-11259 GCA_032162385.1 Mycobacterium sp. | reverse complement strand
TGGGAACCAGGTGGTCGGGGTTGGTCGAGTGCATCAGGACCTTCCGGTATTCGTAGCGGCCACACCTCTGCCACGCCCAGTGCACGCCATCACCAGGCAACCCGAACAAGTTGTCTGTCATGGCGATTCTGGCCTGCGCCGTTGTGATCGTTGGAGTTCGAGTTCTCGGTCATTGCCCGTCCCTTACGCGGGCCTCCGCCCAGGAGGCGCTCTTGCCCGCACCGGTTGGTGCGAGCCGCTTCGTCATCCGAGCCACCCAACGAGCGTGGGGTTGGCGTGCCGTCCAGTCGGAGCTTGTCGACGGCATCTCGTGAAGCTGGTGAAATTCTACGGGGCGGCCAGGGCATGGCCATCCTCGGCTGCCGCGTCGCGACGCGCTCAAGATCCATCCGATCCGATGGATAGTCCGGCGGTGAAGGCGAAGCCATACTTCGCGCCCGGAAATTGCGAAGGTTGTGTGTAACTCTGCGAGAGAGATCTGCAGTTGACAGACCTGAGTGCCCGATCTGAACGGTGCAAAATTGCCTCCCCAAGGGCGTATCTATCCTGTGTCACTCGGACTCTCGCGGCTGAATGTGTGTAGGTGGTGCGCAGCATCCGCTGCCATCAGTGCCCGCACATCGCACGGGAGGCAAAATCATGTCAGCCGAACCCATCACACAGTTCAACGCCCTCGGGTTGGAACAGACCTACTCGGCCCGCGAAGCTGCTGTCCTGCTTGGGAGGTCGTATTCCTGGCTTGATCAGCGGTTGCGTGAAGGCCAGTTCGTCCTGCCTGACGGCACCGTCGTGCAGCCGTTGCGAACGCCGGGCCACTACCGACGCTTCACCCTGGCAATGCTCAAGAACATCGCCCTGAGTAGCTACCGCCACGGCTGGTTCTCCATGGAGAAGCTGAAGTCCGTACTCCGCGAGCTGGCTATGGCTGCCTATGGCGACACCGACAGGCCGCCGTGGTCATCGTGCTCATCAGAAAGTGGTTGCAGCCCAGCGGCTTCACGCAGAGTGTTGAGCGCACGCAGGGGACCGTCAGTGGCCAGGACGTGATACTGCACGCCCTCGGCATCATCACGATTCACAGCCCTACGACAATGCTCTGGACCGGCCCCTCGACAGACTGCTCGTCGGTACTAGCGGGCCAATATCCCGAATCTTCGCCAGTTCGCGCAATTTCGCCATGTCCAGCTCAGCCAGCGTTGCGTCCGATCTAGTCGTCATCCCGCTACTAACGGTCGTAAGCCACCCGATCTCACAGCTGAAACAGGGGGACCGTGGCACTGCGGTATCGGTTCAGACAGCAGGGCACCAGATGCAGTGCTGGGCGTATGGACGATCTCCATGCGAGCGGTAAAGGAGACGTTGTACCAGCGAATCTGTCGGTACGATCCTCGCAGGTCAGAGGTTGTTACCCCCAACTGAAAGATGGGGATGGTGGAGTGGTTACCCCTAGAGTCCTTGAGGTTGAGTCGCAGTCCACACTTTCTGGCTACCTCAATCATCGTTTGACTGAGGATGTCGGCATCAATCTCCGGGACGAGGAAGGAATCATGGATGGGTAGCGGGCATCGCCCTGTCCTTTGGATCATCCTGGTCATGATCTCCATGGCCATGCCCGAATCTCGGCGCTGGAACGGTCCCCCGCAGTCCGAACCGAAGTAGCTCTTGATCCGGCGATGCTTGTGGTGGATCGCAGCCACCACCCGTTTGGCGAGAGCACGACACGGACCCAGATCGGTTGATTCAATGTTGTTCACTGCCCGCAGGTCAGGGTTGTAACGCAGCTCCTTGGTGATGGATAGGACTGCGCTGTTCGTAGTGGGGGCATTGAACAGCGTGTTCACCGCCAGCTTGACCAGTCCGCGGTTGAACCCGTCGATGGTGTACTGATCGCCGTCGGGTATCGGCTCGCCAGCCTCTGAATAGGCCATCCTGATGTGGAGGTTGGCGTAGTCGATCTCGACGGTGGGATGCGCCGTGCCGTCAATAATCCACTCAAGTTCAAGGCACTGACGGGCGGGCATGTTCTGGAACGAGAGTCCGTGGCAGTAGAACCGGCCTCCGCGGTCGAACGAATCGTTGAAGATCCGACGTCCGATGGGGATGTCTAACTTCTGTCCGCGGTGGCGAAGGTCGAGCTGCGCCAGCTTGTCGTTCACGATCCGCACCTGCTCGCGCATGACTACCGTGTCCGCCGTCTCGGTGTAATCGATCTCGGTCTTGTCGGCACGGTCTCGTAGGACAATGGATTCCACCCTCCCAGGGATCCCACGGGACTCCCAGATACTGATCAGGGGCTCGACCAGTGCGACGAGCGTGTCGGTGGCCCAGGCGACCGATTCGAAGCCTTTGCCGTAGCGGTTCCACTTCCCGACAACGTGCTCGATCAGACCCGCGGCGTGCAGGGCGTCCATCGCCCCTGTCACGTAGTACCAACTGAACCGAGGGTCCCCGTCGCGGTACCGCTCTGGTTGGCGGTAGCGGTCTTTCTTCCGGGCGTAGTGCACACGACCACCGGAGATGGCGTGCTCCGCGACGATCGACCTCGCGACGCCACGAGGCGCCGGGCAATCTGCTCAAGGGCGGCGGCCCGTTGACGGCCGAGGAGCGCTCGGAGCTACGGCTCGCCGAGATCCAGGGCCACCTTCGGCGTGAGCGCCGTCGGCGGGCTGGGTAGTTTGTCCTGACAAATCAGCTCTCAGTCCGCAGTCAGTCCGCAACAGGGCTTGAGAAGATTTTCGCAACCCACAGACCCAACTCCCTGACCTGGGCATTTGTCGAACAACCATCACGGCTTTAGGCAACAAATGCCCAGGTCAGGCCATATTCTTCTCGGTGTCGGGGAGACGGTTACCGTGGTCGGCAGGCACTGCGAATCGGGCGATCAGCTGGTCGACGGCGTCGCCCTGCGAGATGCTGCCGTCGGCGACCTGCTGGCCGTCCCGGTCACCGGGGCGTACTGCTACACCATGTCCAGCCAGTACAACGGCGCGCGCCGGGTGCCGGTCGTTTTCGCGCTCGACGGAACCGCCCGACTCGTGGTGCGCCGCGACACCTGGGACGACCTACTGGCCCGCGACGTCGACTGACGAGCAACCGGGCACGCGCACCCGAGCCGCAACCGGCAAGATTGTCGACATGACCGAGCCCGCCCCGTCGCTGGTCCAGCTCGCCCACCGCTACGGCGTGGCCACCCACTATGTCGACTGGACGGGCGGCAACCGGTCGGTGCCGGAGTCGACCCTGGTGTCCGTGCTTGGCGCGCTGGGAGTGCCAGCCGACACCGAAGAGGACAGAGCCGCAGCACTTCTCGTTCACGGCCGGGCGCACTGGGAGCGCACCCTGTCCCCGACCATCGTGGTCCGTGCCGATCGTGCGTCGTCGTTCTGGGTGCACGTCACCCATGGCGAGCCCGTCGGTGTGTGGATTCGGTTGGAGGACGGCACCGTTCGCGCGGGCCTGCGGCAACTGCAGAACGACACTCCGTCCTACGACCTCGACGGCCGCCAGATCGGCGAGGCGACGTTCGAACTCCCCGCGGGGCTGCCGTTCGGGTACCACAGATTGCACGTGCGGGCCGGGTCCGACGACGCCGATACCCCACTGATCGTCTGCCCCGGCGCGGCCGCACTTCCGCCCCGGCTCGGTGCCGGCCGGTCCTGGGGTCTGGCCACCCAGCTGTACAGCGTGCGATCCGAACGGTCCTGGGGTATCGGCGACCTGACCGACCTGGCCGATCTGTCGGTGTGGTCGGCCGCTCACGGCGCGGGCTTCATCCTGGTGAACCCGCTGCACGCCGCCGCGCCGACGGCGCCGATGGAACCATCGCCGTATCTGCCGACCTCGCGCCGGTTCGTCAATCCGCTGTATCTGCGGGTTGAGGCGATCCCCGAGTTCGCCTACGTCCGCCACCGCGGACGGTTGCGCAAGGCGCGTGCCGTCGTGCAGGCGCGCGCCAAGGCGTCCGAACTCGTCGACCGGGACGCCGCGTGGAAGGTCAAGCGTGCGGCCCTGAAGGACGTCTACCAGGTGCCACGTTCGGCAGGCCGCGAGCTGGCGTACGACGCCTACCGCAAGCGCGAGGGGCGAAGCCTCGACGACTTCGCCACCTGGTGCGCGCTCGCCGAGAAGCACGGCAACGACTGGCACCGATGGTCCGCGGAACTGCACCATCCCGCAGGTGAGGCCGTCGCCGCCTTCGCCGCAGAGCACGCCGATGCCGTCGACTTCCACCGGTGGCTGCAGTGGCAGTCCGACGACCAGCTGACGAACGCTCAGGCCACCGCACTGCAGGCGGGCATGGCCCTCGGCGTCATGCACGACCTTGCGGTCGGGGTGGACCCGAACGGCGCGGACGCGTGGGCGCTGCAGGACGTCCTGGCCCTTGGGGTCAACGTGGGTGCGCCACCCGACGAGTTCAACCAGCTCGGCCAGGACTGGTCGCAACCTCCGTGGCGGCCCGATCAGCTGATTGAGGCGGCCTATGAGCCGTTCCGCGCCGTGGTCAACGCGATGCTGCGGCACGCAGGCGGCGCCCGGATCGACCACATCGTGGGGCTCTTCCGGCTGTGGTGGATCCCGAAGGGGTCGGCCCCCACCGACGGCACCTACGTCCGCTACCACCACGAGGCGATGCTCGGCATCCTGGTGCTGGAAGCACACCGCGCAGGGGCGGTCGTCGTCGGCGAGGACCTGGGCACGGTCGAGCCGTGGGCCCGCGACTACCTGCGCGAGCGCGGACTGCTCGGCACGTCGATCCTATGGTTCGAGCTGGACCGCGACGGAGACGGTGGGCCACTGCACGCCGAGCGGTGGCGGGAGTCCTGCCTGTCCTCGGTCACCACGCACGACCTGCCGCCCACCGCGGGCTACCTGGCGGGCGAGCACGTCCGGATTCGGGAGGAGCTCAACCTGCTCACCCGGTCCGCCGCCGAGGAACTAGCCGTCGACAGGACAGAGCAGGCCGCCTGGCTGGCCGAACTACGTCGCGTCGGCCTGCTGCACGACCGCCCCGAGCCCAGCACCGAGGAGATCGTCCTTGCGCTCTACGAGTACCTCGGAAGGACGCCGTCCCGCCTGCTCGCACTGGCGTTGACAGACGCCGTTGGCGACGTGCGCACCCAGAACCAGCCCGGCACCATCGACGAGTATCCGAACTGGCGGGTGCCGCTGGCCGGCCCCGACGGCAGGTCGCTGCTCCTCGAGGACGTATTCACCAATCCGCGCGCGGCCGCGCTCGCCGAGGCGCTGCGGGCCCAAGTAACACTGAGTGGAGAGTGACCGAAGTTCACTCGAGAGGCTCAATTGCGATATGTTCGCAACGCATCGCGACACTCGGAGGTCACGTGAAGAAGCTTGTTGTGTTGGGAGCCGGCGCGTTCGCAGTCGTCGGAGCGGCCCTGCTCACCCCTGCGGTCGCTGATTCCGACCCTGGCAGCGCCGCAACGCTCAACGTCGTCGGCGAGCCCTACGGCAGAGCAGTCGGGATCCTGAAGAGCCAGGGCGTCAAGCCGTCGTTCGGTGGCTCGGTGGGCAGCGACCTCCCCCAGGCGGCATGCATCGTCGACCAGCAGAAGGTGACTTCTCAAGGCAGGATGATCCTGATGCTCAACTGCACCCAGAAAGCCGCCGACGACGCGACGGCCAGCCAACCCGCAGGGGGCGGCGCAGCAGGGGCCGCGCCGGGAGCCCCAGCACCGGGTGCTGGTCAGGGTACGTACGGTGGCCCAATCGGGGTGCCCGTCCCCGTCGGCTGACATTCCAACTACCCCGGACCCGCGTCCCCACCTATAAACCCTGGGTGACTTCTCGTTGAACTGTGCCTGGGACGACTACGCCGCGGATCCGACGATGGTGGACCTGTTCCGCTGGCGCTGCAGCGAGGAGGTCGAATACCGGAACGTGGCCCATGACGTGGCGGTCTACTTCCATGACAGCTACGTTCGACCGGATCCGCGTCATGATGATGGAGATCGTGCTGATGTTCCTGTTCTTCCAGCGCGGTATGCGGCACCTGGTGCGCAACGACCCGGAAGTCACGATCGGCTGGTGGAGGATGCAACGGCTGCGCATGCGGGACTCCAAGATCGGCCTGCTCCCGCTGTATCGAGGGTTGTTCGGCGCCAACACGTTCGTGTACTTCCGGCCCTGGTTCACCCCCGAACGGATGGGAACGACAGCGCGGGCTGTCGCCTACCTGGCCAGGCTTGCCCGCAGCCCGCGCAGCGCACCTTTGATGGCGTCCCCTCTGCTCTCGCGTGTCCGTAAGGCCCCGCCGAGCGCATCCGGCCGCGCCCGCCACGACCCGTCGCTCGGCACTCGCCGCCGGGATGATTCTGATCTGCGTCTCACGCGCATCGGGTTCGGGCGATGGCGACCTCACCCTCGACCTCTGAGCCGCGGACTACTATTCCGCCATGCCGTTGGCCGATGCAACGACCTTCGCGGGCTACACCATCGTGCGGCGACTGGGCTCGGGCGGCATGGGCGAGGTCTACCTGGCCCGACACCCCCGGCTCCCGCGCCAGGACGCCCTGAAGGTGCTCCGATCCGAGGTGTCCGCCGACGGTGAATACCGCGAGCGGTTCAACCGGGAGGCCGACATCGCGGCCACGCTGTGGCACCCGCACATCGTCGGCGTGCACGACCGCGGCGAGTTCAACCGCCAACTCTGGATCTCGATGGACTACGTGGAGGGTACGGACGCCGGCCGGCTGCTGCGCGAGCGGTATCCCGATGGCATGCCCACGGCGGAGGTCGCCGAGATCATCACGGCGGTGGCGGACGCCCTGGACTATGCCCACCAACGCAACCTGCTGCACCGCGACGTCAAGCCGGCCAACGTCCTGGTCGCCCGCGGGGACCAACGCATCCTGCTCGCCGACTTCGGGATCGCCCGCTGGGCCGACGACACGAGCGGCTTGACCGCGACGAACATGACCGTGGGCACGGTGTCCTACGCGGCCCCGAGCAGCTGATGGGCGGGAATCTGGACGGTCGCCCGGACCAGTACGCACTGGCCGCCACGGCCTTTCACCTCTTGACCGGCTCGCCGCCCTTCCAGCACACGAATCCGGCTGTCGTGATCGGCCAACACCTCAACGCATCGCCGCCGGCGATCGGCGACCACAGCCCGGACCTGGCCGCGCTCGACCCCGTGCTGGCCAAGGCGCTGGCGAAGAAACCAGACGACCGCTTCGAACGCTGCGCCGACTTCGCCCGCGCGCTCGAGCACCGGATCGGCGGTGACCAGCCCGACGCAACCCGGCTGTCTCCGGTCGCAGGCGCCGCCCCCGAGGGCAGGCGCTCACCGATACGGCCGGGCGTCGTCATCCCCGCCGTACTGGCGATCCTGTTGGTCGCCGCGATCGGCTTCGCGCTGCTGGAGTTGACCCGCGCCGACGACGAGCGGGCCGCGCCGCCGGCCACCAGCACATCCGCGACGTCCCGGGTCACGCCGTTGCCCCCGCCCCCGGAGCCCCCGCCGTCTCCGTCGGCGACCACGACGACGGACACCGCGGCACCCGTCGCGGTGATCGGCGCCGATTGTTCGCCGCTCGGCGGCACCGGCACGACCGCCAACGGGGCAACCGCCTACTGTTCGACGCTGCAGAACACCGGCGCGTCGATCTGGTCGCTGAGCCAGGGCGACGTGGCGAGCCCGACGGTCACCACCGCCCCGACCGACGAACCGCTGCCCATCGAGGAGGAGTCGCCGGTCCGGGTGTGCATGCAGCAGACCGGCCAGACCCGTCGGCAGTGCCGCGAGGACATCCGGCGCAGCAACGGGTTGCCATGACGGCAGCGATGAGCCGCTTGCGCGACGAGCATCCAGCACTGCCCGAGTTCGCCGTGATCGCTCCGGTCGGGGCGGGCGTGACCGCCAATCCCGAGTGGATGACGACCTTCGCCAGCCACGTCGAGGCGTGCGGGTTCGAGTCGATCGTGGCCGTCGAGCACACGGTGCTGATGACGCAGTACACCAGTGTCTATCCGTACGACCAGTCTGGCCGGGTCGAGATCCCGCCCGACTGCCCGGTGCCCGATCCCCTTGACCTGCTGGCGTTCCTGGCCGCCAGGACGACGACGCTGGGGCTGGCCACCGGTGTGCTGGTGCTGCCCAATCACCAGCCGGTCGTGCTGGCCAAGCGCATCGCCACCCTCGATGCGTTGTCGGCGGGCCGAGTGCGTCTGGCGGTCGGCATGGGTTGGTTGCGCGAGGAGATCGAGGCGTGCGGCGCACCGTTCGAGAGCCGTGGGCGCCGCGCCGACGAGCAGATCGAGGTGCTGCGACTGCTGTGGGAGGATCGGCCCCACGGTGCCGACTTTTCTGGTGAATTCTTCCAATTCGCCCATGCCGCTTGTCATCCCAAGCCAGTGGGGCGCATTCCCATTCACGTCGGCGGCCACAGCCGGGCAGCGGCGCGGCGGGCGGGACGCCTTGGCGACGGGTTTCAACCGTTGGGCGTCGGGGGTGCCGAGCTGGCCGGGCTGGTCATGGTGATGCGGGAGGAGGCGGACCGGGCGGACCGCGATCCCGAATCGTTGGAACTGACCCTCGGTCACTTGGTCACGAAGATCGACGGTGAACGCGCCGGTCGGCTCGCGCAGTTGGGCGCCGACCGGGTGGTGCTGGCGATGCCGCCGACCTCCGACATCGAGGAGGCCTGCGACGTGTTGTCGGAGTGCGCGCGGCGGCTGGCGTTGAGTTCGTACGGAGGGCAGGAGCGCGGCGACCCGGGAAGACAGGAATGACTCTGTCCGTCGCGGACCGGCTGGCCCTGGCCGATCTGGTGCATCTGTACGCGGCCGCCGTCGACGACCGCCGGTTCGACGACGTGGTGGAATTGTTCACCGAGACAGCCGAACTGCACCTACCCGATCCGCCGCGATCGCTGGAGCCGGTTCGGTTGCTACGGGGCCGCGACGGCGTCCGTGCCGCGATGAACGCGCTGGTGGTCGAGCGCACCGAGCACGCGATCGTCGGCGAGGTGTACGCCGACGGACCGGTGCCGGACTACGCGCTGGGCCGCATCACGGCCGTCGCCCACCACTGGACGCGTCGCGCCGACCAGGTGACGGATCTCGTCTGGCACCTCCGCTACGACGACGAGTACCTGCGGACGAAGTTGGGGTGGCGGATCCACGGCCGCGCTCTGACCATCAACGCGATCGAGACGCGGCCCGTCAGGCGTCTGCGAGATGTTCGACCAGACGATCGAGCAGCGGCCGCTGACCCGTCAGCAGCTTCAACCGAGCCTCAGCCACGGAAAGCCATGCGACCCGGTCGATCTCGGGGAACTCCCTGACCTTCCCGGATCCCCTCGGCCATTCCAGCTCGAAGGTGTTGCTCTTGCTGTGGCTGACGTCCAGATCGCCGCGAACGGCGAAGGCGGTGACGATCTTGCCGCCGGGTTGCTTGACCGGGGCGAACTCGATGCGGGGCCCGGCGGGGACGTCGAAGCCGATCTCCTCCCGGAACTCACGTTGGGCGGCGGTCCATGGGTCCTCGTCATCGGCGTACTCGCCCTTCGGGATCGACCACGCGCCGTCGTCCTTGCGTGCCCAGAACGGTCCGCCGGGATGGCCGATCAGCACTTCGGCGACACCATCGGTGACCCGGTACAGCAGGAGACCGGCGCTGCGTTTCGGCACCTGATCAGCCTAGGCCCGTGGACGGGCTGTGATCAGCAGGGCGTCGCCGCCCACCGTGACACCGGCGGTTCCGATCCGCGCGGCCAGCCTGTCCCGCAATTCGTGGGCCTCCTCGGCGGGCAGCACCAGATGGTTGGAGTACGTGAAGACGAGGTCGAGCCACTGCTCGCGGTCGTAGTGGGCCTCGCGTCGGTAGGTGCGCTTGCTGACGGTGAATCCGGCCTGCTCGAGCACGTCGTCGACGCGACCGATGTCGAGTCGCGGCCCGGTGGGCGTCGCGCTGACCAGCGGTGAGCCAGGCTCCATGTAGTCGCGGTAGATCGGCGCGAAGTCGTTGCGCGAGGGGGTGACCGGAATCAGCCGATTCCACGCCAGCGCCAGGCGACCACGGTTGGTCAGCAGTCGCCGTACCTTGGGCAGTGCCACGTCGGGGTCCACCCAGTGGAACGACTGCGCGAACAGGACGAGGTCGAACGTCTGCTCAGCGGCGTCCCACTCCTCGAACTTCGCGACCCGGGTGTGAATCCCCTTCTCGGCGGCGAGTTCCGCCATCCGCGGGTCTGGTTCCAGCGCGAGCACGTCGACGCCGCGGTCGGCCAGCTGACGCGAGGAGATTCCGGTACCCGCCCCCACGTCGAGCGCACGTTCGACGCGTGGCGCGACCAGGTCGTCGATCAGCGGCGCCGGGTAACGCGGGCGGTGCCGGTCGTAGGCGCGCGCCGCGCCGCCGAACGAGTCCGCCCGCGCGCGCTCCTGGTGCAGTCCCCTACCTGACGCCATCTGGGCAACCCTCCTCGCATTCAGCTGGATGCGTATTTGAATCATCGGTTTTTGAGAAGACCGAAGACCTCTCCGTCCGGGGTGACGGGGGTCAGCGCGGTGGGCGTGATCTGGTACCTGGAAGGTCGGGGCGCCCGCGCCGATGAGCGACCGCAGCTCGTAGGGGCCGAAGTTCTCTCCGCCGCGTGGACCGGTCATCCGGCAACGGGATCGGGCATCGCAGGAGCGTTGCAAGACGCGCTAGGCGGCGTGTTTGGCGATTTCGATGCCGATGCGGATTTCCATTTCACTGACGTCGACGATGACCAGTCCGGGCAGTGGCGGGGCCTTGGAATGGTGACGGGCGCCCGTCGGCGTGGTGAATTCAGCGGTATGGCAGCCCGTCTGGTCGCACTGCGTGGTGACCGACCAGCCGGGCGCCTCCTTGGCGTAATTGCACGCCTCGCATTCGCCCAAGCCGTTGATGGCGCTGGTCGGACCGTCGCGCCTGCTTGGCACGGCGTGGTCGCGATGCCGGATCGGTGCGTCGCAGTACGGCGTGCGGCAGGTGCCGTCGCGGATGGTGATGAATTCGGCCAGGCCCTTGGGGAACAACCGCGACCGCGACTCCATCGCCACCAGCGCGCCCGATCGGGGATGGCGGTAGAGCCGGCGCAGCGTGGCCCGTGACCGCTTGTCGGTGACCGACTTGTCGACCAGGCGCCGGGCCACCGCAGCGGGGACCGGCCCGTAGCCGGCGATGCTTCCCGGCACGGTGCTGCCGGCCAGCAGGCTCTCGTCGGTGATCACCAGATTGACCGCGACCGGCATCGCCGCATCGGCGGGGTG
>JAVRPF010000509.1:0-3941 GCA_032162385.1 Mycobacterium sp. | reverse complement strand
CGACCTCCTGCTCCAGCAATGACGCGGGCGGGCCGTGCGCGCTGCTGTGCTCCTTGGCCAGCGCGACCCCGCGTTGGGCGAGGTCGAGAACCACCCTGGCGGGCACGTCGTCGAGGTGTACGAACCCGCTGTCCGGTGGCAGCGCGCCGCGCCACGCCGAGTCCATCGCGAACCCGGGATCCACGAAACCCGAACGTTCCATGTCGGGCAACGCGCGGGCCAGCGCATCGGCCCCCGCGGAGAGGTCGGCCGGGCGTACCCGACCGCCGACGACGCGGCTGGCGAGTACGTCGAATCCGGTGGCGAGCCAGGCGACCACCTGCCCGCCGTGGCGTTCCCGCAACCGGATCACGCTGGCGTCGTCGAGGCGCAATGCGGCGTCGACGAAGGTGCTGAGGTCTTCGCGGTGCACGGCGTCCTCGAGCCACAGGCCGCGTTCTGGGTGCGTCATCGCTGATAACGCTGCAGATACTCCCGGTGGTGCGGGGCCAGCCGCACCAATTTCTGCTCCTCGATGTCGAACGCCGCCAACTGACTCTCGCCGATCACCGCCGGCTTGGAGTCCGGATCGGCGAGCACCGAGCGCACCTCGTAGCCGAGGGTGAAGTCGACCGCGCGCAGCCGGTTCACCCAAACGGTCACCTGCAGCGGCGAATCCGCCAGCCGGAGTTGACCCTTGTAGGTCACCTTTACCTCGGCGATCAGCAGCCCGGTGGTGACGAAGTCGTCGGCGAACGGCTTGGCCAGGAACGGGACGCGGGCCTCCTCCAGGATGGTCACCATCGTCGCGTGGTTGACGTGCTGGTACATGTCGATGTCCGACCAGCGCACCGGTACCGGCGTGACGAAACGATCCATCACGTAGTGGTTCCCGTCCCACTCGTCCTGGTCATGCTGCGGATCTGCCGCGCCGCCACCGACAGCGTCGCGAGGTCATGCTGGCCTTCGGCGTAGATCGCGGTGAGCGTGCGGCGCGCCCGCGCCACCCGCGAGCTGTTCGTCAGCTCCCATTCCTCGATCTTCTGCTCGCCGGTCTCGTCGGGCTCGCCGACGGCCAGCACGTCGAAGCACAACGCGCGCAACGACCCGTAGATGTCGTCGCGAATCGCCAAGCGCGCCAACGAATGCCACCGATCGTCGCGAACGAGCGCGGACACCGCAGTGAGCAGTCCGTCCGTGCCGAGGTGGTCCATCAGCGCGAAGTAGGTGTCGGCCACCTCGGCCGGGTCACGCTCGAGGATGTCGGCGATGTCGATGACGTCGAGCAGGCTGTACTGGTAGAGCCCGGTGGCGACCATGTAGGCGAGATCCTGAGGGACGCCCTTGTCGGTCAGCTCCGCGGTTTGCTTGGTGACGATGTCACGGTCGTCGCCGCGCAGCCACTCCGACATCCGCGGTGTCAGCGCCGCCACCGTCGCCGCGAAGCGGTTGATCTCGGCGCCGACGGCCAGCGGCTGGGGCCGGTAGTTGAGCAGCCAGCGGCCGGCACGGTCGATGAGACGGCGCAGGTCCAGGGTCATCCGATCGGTCACCGAGGCCGGCACGCCGGCGACGCCCGCGGCCCGGATCTGCTGCCACACCTCGCCGACGCGGAAGATCGCGTCGGTGGCGACGTAGCCGCGCACCGCGTCCAACGGCCCGACGCCGACGTCCTCGGTGATCCGGTACGCGTAGGTGATGCCGCTGATGTCGACGAGATCGTTGACCAGCATGGTGGTGACGATCTCCCGGCGCAGCTGATGAGTACGGATGTCGGGGCCGAACCCGTCGCGTAGCTGATGCGGGAAGTAGTAGGGCACCCGGGCGGCGAACACCTCCTGATCAGGTAGTTCGCTGGACAGCAGTTCGTCCTTGAGCGCCAGCTTCACGTGCGCCATCAGCGTCGCGAGTTCGGGCGACGTCAGTCCCAGGCCCGCTTCGGTGCGCCTGCGGATCTCCTTCTCCGGCGGCAGCGCCTCGAGCTCGCGGTTGAGGCCGCGGTCGGCGATGAGGTCCTTCATCTGGCGGGCGTGCACCGTGAGCAGGCTGGCCGCGTTGGCCCGGCTGGTGCCCATCAAGTCGTTCTGGGCGGCGTTGTCCTCGAGCACGAGACGCCCGACCTCGTCGGTCATCGACATCAACAGGTCGGTGCGCTCGTCTGCGCTCACCTTGCCCGCGGTGACCAGAGAATCGACCAGGATCTTGATGTTGACCTCGTGATCGGAGCAGTCGACGCCCGCCGAGTTGTCCAGTGCGTCGGTGTTGACGTGTCCCCCGGCCAGGTCGAACTCGATGCGCCCGCGCTGCGTCACGCCGAGGTTGCCGCCCTCGCCGATCACCTTGGCGCGCAACTGGTTGCCGTTCACCCGCACGGCGTCGTTGGCGCGGTCTCCGACGTCGGCGTCCGACTCGGTCTCCGCCTTGACGTAGGTGCCGATGCCGCCGTTGAAGAACAGGTCCACCGGCGCCAGCATGATCGCCTTGATCAACGCGGGCGGTGTCATCTCGGTGGTGTCGGGGGGCAGTCCAAGGGCGTCGCGCACCTGCGGGCTGATCGCGATCGACTTCTGGTCCCTGCTGAACACGCCGCCGCCCTCGCTGATGAGCGCGCGGTCGTAGTCGTCCCAGCTAGACCGCGGCAGCTCGAACATCCGCTTGCGCTCGACCCACGAGCTTGCGGAATCGGGATCGGGATCGAGGAAGACGTGGCGGTGGTCGAAGGCCGCGACGAGCCGAATGTGCTTGGACAGCAACATGCCGTTGCCGAACACGTCACCACTCATGTCGCCGACACCGGCGACGGTGAAGTCCTCGGACTGGGTGTCGACGCCCATCTCGCGGAAGTGCCGCTTCACCGATTCCCATGCGCCCTTGGCGGTGATACCCATCGCCTTGTGGTCGTAGCCCACCGAGCCGCCCGAGGCGAACGCATCGCCCAGCCAGAATGCGTAGGACTTGGCGACGTCGTTGGCGATGTCGGAGAAGGTGGCGGTGCCCTTGTCCGCGGCGACGACGAGGTAGGCATCGTCCCCGTCCCGACGGACCACCCGGTCGGGCGTGACGACGGCACCGGTGGCGGTGTCGACGTTGTCGGTGAGGTCGAGTAGTCCGCTGATGAACAGCCGGTAGCACGCCACGCCCTCGTTGCGTTGCGCGTCGCGGTCGGCAGCCGCGTCACCGGAGGGCGCGGGTGGGTTCTTCAGCACGAAACCGCCCTTGGCGCCGACGGGCACGATGACGGCGTTCTTCACGGCCTGGGCCTTGACCAGCCCGAGGATTTCGGTACGGAAGTCCTCGCGACGGTCCGACCAGCGCAGCCCGCCGCGCGCGACGTTGCCGAACCGCATGTGTACGCCCTCGACCCGCGGTGAGTAGACGAAGATCTCGTACTTCGGCCGGGGCAGCGGCAATTCGTCGATCAGCCTCGGATTGACCTTGACCGACAGCACGTTCTGCTCGCGCGCCGAACCGGCCCGGGTGACGAAGTAGTTGGTGCGCAACGTCGCCTGGATCATCGCGGCGAATGCGCGAAGTACGCGGTCGGTGTCCAGGCTGACCAATGCGTCGATGCCGACGGCAACGGCGGCGGCCGCCGCGGACGCGTCGCGCTGGGCGTCCTTCGACGGGTCGAACAGTGCCTCGAACAATTCGACCAGCGCGCGGGCGGTGCCCGCGTTGTCGTTGACCACTGTCTCGATGTGCGACTGGCTGTAGGGAAAACCGGCCTGCCGCAGGTACTTTGCGTAGCTGCGCAGCACGGTCACCTGCTGCCAGGTCAGCCCCGCCCGCAGCACCAACTCGTTGAACCGGTCGATCTCGACGCGACCCTGCCAGATGGCGGTAAGGGCATCGGCGATCCGGGCCGCGGTGGCTTCGCGCTCCGCGGCGCGCTCGTCACGAAAGGCCTGCCGTACCGCGATCTTGAACTGGTAGATCCACACCGGCAGGCCGTCGGGCCGGGT
>JAVRPF010000508.1:0-6376 GCA_032162385.1 Mycobacterium sp. | reverse complement strand
ACGATGCGCTCTTTGATGCCGAATTCAGCAGGCCCGTCAGTGAACCCGTTCATGGCCAACTACGAAACCTCCGACGGCGGAACCATCAACCTGTGCATCGTCAGCCCGACCGGCTACATCCGCGACGCCTTCGAGCACCTCGGGCTCCACGACGCGGCCGACGACCCGCGTTTCTCCGACGTCCTCCCACTCATCGAGAATGCCGACATGGCAGCCGAATTGATCAGGCAGTCGATTCGAAGCAAGTCCTTCGACTACTGGCGTCAGCACCTCAAGACCATGAAGGGCGAGTGGGCGCCGTTCCAGAGCCTCATCGATCTCGGCACCGATGAACAGGCCATCGCCAACGACATGATCGTCGAGGTGGAAGCCGCCGACGGGGGAGCGCCGTTCAAGGTGGTTCGGGGTCCGATCCAGTTCGACCACGAACCGCTCGAGACGACGCGTGCCCCGCAGGCCTCCGAGCACACCGAGCTGGTGCTCATGGAGGTGGGCGTCGACTGGGACCGCATCGAGGCACTCAAGGATTCCGGAGCGATCGCCTAGACCTGCCGGTCAGAGCGCGAAGGAGAACCCGCCGTTCACCGGGATGGTCTGGCCGGTGATCCAGGAGCCAAGATCGGGCTGGAGCGTCGTGGCACTAGCCTCCCGATCAGCACTGTCTCCACTTCGACGCGGCACCCGTCGAGGTCGACTCCGTCGTCGAGCATCGATTGCAACGCGACGCCGCGCAACATTCCGATGATGACCGTGGCCAGACCGCGCGGATCGACCGACCCCACGAATTCGCCCGACGAGACGCCCCGCTCGATGCGTTTGGCGAGCACGTCGCGGAACTCGCGATCCGAGCCAACCATGGCCGACCGGACGTCGGGTGAGCCGGTGGCGACGGCGTCGGCCCACAGCACCAACCGGGCGCGGTTGGCGGGCTTCGGGTGTGCGAGCGCGTGAAAGTAGGCACGCACCAGGCCGACCGCCTCGTCGAGGGCCGAGTCCGAAGCGCTCTCGGCGAAGACCTCCCGGCCAAAGTCCACGGTCACCGAATCGAGGAGCCGGCGCATCATCGCGGCCTTGGAGCCGAAGTGGTGGGTCGCCAGACCCCGGCTGTAGCCGGCGCGCTCACCGATGTTGGCGAGCGTCACCCGGGACGGCCCGATCTCGCCGATCAGTTCCGCGGCGGCGACAAGCAGGCGCTGTTCGGCCTCGACGCGGCGTTCCTCCTGCGTGCGGCGGGCCTCCGTCATTCGGAGTTCTGGACGCCGGCGAGAGCGAGCAGTTCACTGCGCCCGATCTGGGTCACCAGGCTGGCCGAATCGAAGTAGATGCGTTCGTTGACGATGCGGTCACCGTCGAAGAAGAACACCGCGATGATCGGCACGCGGAACGCCTTGCCGGTCGGCGGCAGCCCGTAGAACTCACCGAGATTGGTGCCAAGCAGGTCGAATTCGACGATTACCGCCTCGTCGGCGACGTGGAAGCGAGAGTTGTCGTGGCGCTGGTCGGGGAAGGCCGTCCTGGTGGTCCGGTAGTAACCCATGACGTCGCCGTCACCGTCGAACACCTGACCCGTGGCCATGATCTCGTAGTGCGGGTGACCGTTGAAGGTGGCCAGCGTGCGATCGAACTCGTGGGTCACCTCGGTGTCCATGTGTTCCTTGATGACCGTCAGGCGACGCTGCCGTAGTTCTTCGCTGATCATCGCAATCCTCGTAGGGAGTAGGAAACTAACTTGTTGACAAACAAGTTATTGGTTCAGCCGCCGTTCGTCAACCCTTGATCGCGTCGGTTGGGCCGCGGCACTACCCCCGGAGTAATCGAAACACGGACTGGATTTGGGCATACTGGCCGCCGTGGAGGCTGACCCGACGATGCGACCCAAACCGCCGATCCTCTTCCTGCACGGCGTGTTCGGCAGACCATCGCTCCTGGCGCCATGGACGCGCTTCCTGGAATGCGCGGAATACACCGTGCACGTGCCGACGCTGCCCGGTCGCGAGCCCACCGACGACGCGGTACTCGCCCGCACGGGAATCGAGGACTGCTTCGCCGTCGCGCTCGACGCCTACGACCGCATCGGCGAGCCCGCCATCGTCATCGGCCACAGCATGGGTGGGCTGCTCACTCAGAAGATCGCGGCCGCACGCGCACCGCGCGCCGCCGTGCTGCTGGCGTCCGTTCCGCCCGGGATGCTGTGGCCGCAACTGCGGCCGCTGCCGCACCTGTTCGCGATCATGCCGAGAATCCTTGCGGGCAAACCATTCCTGCCGTCGGCAAGGACGATGCGTGACGTCCCGCTGAACACGCTGCCCGCCGCCGAGCAGGAGGCGCTGATCCCGCGACTGGTCCGAGACTCCGGCCGGGTGTTCCGCGAGATGTCCATGGGTGCCGCGTCGACGAAGGTGACGGCATCACAGGTGACCTGTCCGGTGCTGTGCGTCAGCGCCGGTGCGGATCGCAACGTGGCGCCGTGGATTTCGCGGCGCATCGCCAAGCGCTACGGCGCCGAGCATCAGGACCATCCGGGCAAGCCGCACTGGATCGTCGCGGAGTCGGCGCTCGACGAGGTGGCGCCCCCGGTTCTGGAATGGTTGCGGCGAACCGTGGTCTGATTAGCCACGGCTTCAGTGCCGCATCACATCTGCGTCGCAGCGCCAGTCGCGCACGTTGTGGAGAGGAGCATGCCGCGATGGATTCGGGCAGGCCGGCGACGACCGCGTCCAATCCTTCCGTGGCGATGCCCATGTCGCGGCTCTTCCACCGG
Organism: Mycobacterium sp.; assembly: GCA_032162385.1. Taxonomy (GTDB): domain Bacteria; phylum Actinomycetota; class Actinomycetes; order Mycobacteriales; family Mycobacteriaceae; genus Mycobacterium. The sequence continues at coordinate 3,615 of JAVRPF010000508.1, read as the reverse complement.
GCATCGGTGGCGAAGATCGATGGGATAGCTTCGAGGTCTAGGGTTTTCCCGTTCCATCCCTTGTTGACCGCGGTGGCGTAGCGGGCGGTGAGGTCCTTGATGGCTTCGATGTCCTCGAGCCGCTGAAAGCGTTGGGCCAATGTCGGTTCGGTCATGGTTGGACTCCTTTGGGCGCTCACGCGTTGAGGGATTGCGCTGCAGCGCAGGAGGCGCGACCCAGCGCGGTGGTCAGCGCCGGGGCGGGGTCGGTCGGGGCGGTGACGGCGCGCCACGCGATGTACCCGTCGGGGCGCACCAGGGTCGCGCCGTCGGGTGTGACTCCGTAAGTCGTCTGGAATGCCAGTGGCTCTGTGGGTTTCATGTCGGTGCCGACGTGCGCGAACGTGACATCGATGCTAGAGCGCCCGCAGGTACCGTCTGCTGATCACGCGCTGGGCCAGTGAGGTGACCGGGCCCGCCAGTCGGCTCCACCACGTTCCATGCCGGGAGAACGCCGTCACCTCCGCGTACACCGCCTCGCTGGCAGGGTCGTAGCGGACGGCGAACAGTTCCTCACCGGTCTCCGGGTGACCAGGCAAGGTGCCGTAGGCGAACCCGCGGCGGTCGGGTTCATCGACTACGTAGACCACCCGGCAGGGTGCCCGCAGCGGGCCAAGGCCGACCAGTACGTCCGACCCGACCGCGGCGACCTCCGTCGTGGCTTCGACCCGCACCCCGGCGCCACGCAACATGCCCCACCGCATCACCGCGGCGGCGGCCTCCTCGAAGCGTTGCCTGCCGTGCCCGATCACTGCTGAGGCGTGCAGGTGGCCGTAATCCGCGGGCGGCGGGCCAGCCGTCGCGCCGACCTCGGTGTAGGTCAGCGGCAGGCGGGCGAGGTCGCGGAGTCGGTTCCGGCGGATCACCTGGCCACTCTGTCACGGACGGACGGTCACGCGCCGGGACCGGCAATCTTCGCAAGTCGCAGCTACGTCCACGCGGATTCTCGCAGCCGGTGCCCCGAGTCCCTGCCGAGCTCGACCAGGTTGTTGAATTGCTGTGGAGTCAAGAACTGATTGGCGTCGAGTAGTGCGGGAATCCAGGGTCGGCGATCGCGTATCGACGCAGTTCCTTCGACATTGCCTGGCAGGCTTGCAGTTTGACGTAGGGAATCTCGACGGTAGTCGGTTTCCCGCCGACCCGGCGGTGAATCCGCAGCGTGGTGATGTTGGTCAGCGACGCACTGCCGTGAATCGGTTGCAGTGGGGCGAGAGCGTCGTCGACGTCGAGGTCGTCAGCGTCGAAGCCGTCCAGCTCAAGCGACGCCAACGAGAGCGCTTCGCGAAGAGTGGCAAACGTGCCGATGGGATCACCGCTGGCGTCCACGCAGTAGATGACGTTGCAGTTCCTCCGAAGGAGTTCGACCAGCCGAGGTTGTCCCAGTGACCGCCGTCGGTGACGAACCCACAGCTGTCGTGCTTGCCGTACCAGCCGAGAATCTCCTTGTGCAGATAGCCCATGCGTGGTCGCGGGAGCGTCGAGCCTGCCGACCGGCGTCGGAGCCGTCGCAACCAGTCCGGGCGGCCGTCGCCCAGGTCGGCGCGGTCTGTGTGGTGGCGCCGACGATCAGGGCCACCCAGAAGAGTGCGTGGAGTCGCCGGCGCTGACGAGTGCGCGGCGGATCTTCCTCGCGGGGTTTCTTCCACCAGCTCGACCCCGACGGTACCGAGACCCATCGAAACGCCCGCTCCACGAGTGAAGGATCCACTATGCCGTCTTCGCGGCTTTCCCCTGCTTACGCGCCATCGCGCATCCCCCCAAGAAAAACGTCCCCGAGTCAGTTTCTAGCCGCAGTTGCGTCGACCCGGTGAGGTTTTCGCCATGCCGGCACCTGTCACGGCGGGCGTACGGTCGTACAGATGAGCACCCAACCTTCGGGAACGTTCGAGATCGGCGGCGACCTGACCGTCAACCGGCTGGGCTTCGGTGCCATGCGGTTGACCGGCAAGGGGGTGTGGGGGCCGCCCGACGACCATGACGAGTGCATCCGTGTGCTGCGTCGCGCCGTCGAACTCGGCGTCGACTTCATCGACACCGCCGACTCATACGGCCCGTATGTGTCCGAGGAGCTGATCCACGAGGCGCTGCACCCGTACGCCGACGGGCTCGTCATCGCCACCAAGGCCGGGCTGCTCCGCACCGGGCCCGACGTGTGGCCGGTGCTCGGCTACCCGGCGTATCTGCGTCAGGAGTGTGAGATGAGCCTGCGCCGGCTCGGCGTGGAACGCATCGACCTGTTCCAGCTGCACCGCATCGACGACAAGTTCCCTGCCGAGGACCAGCTCGGCGAGCTCGTCGCCCTGCAGCAGGAAGGCAAGATCCGCCACATCGGGCTGTCCGAGGTAAACGTGGACCAGCTCACGGCGGCCCAGAAGGTCGCGACCATCGTGTCGGTGCAGAACATGTACAACCTCGCCGCCCGCGGCGCCGAACCGGTGCTCGACGCGTGCGAGGCCGACGGCATCGGTTTCATCCCATGGTTCCCGCTGGCGGCCGGGCCATTGGCGGCGCCCGACGGCCCGTTGCAGCGCATCGCGGCCGACCACCACGCCAGCCCATCGCAGCTGGCGCTGGCCTGGTTGCTCAAGCGTTCGCCGGTGATGCTGCCGATCCCCGGCACGTCGAAGGTGGCGCACCTCGACGAGAACGTCGCGGCCGCCGGGATCGAGCTGTCCGACGCGGAGTTCGACACGTTGAGCAGTGCCGCCTCAACCAGCTGAGGAACCCAGGCAATACGGTGACCGTGTGGTTACCGAAACGGCAGACGAGCACCCCGGCGGCGGATTCAACCCGCCGGTGCCCACCAACCGCGGTGGCCCCGACTACGGCCGATTCGTCGAAGCCGTTCGCGCGTTGCAAGACCATGCCCGCTCGGCCGACGCACCCGACGACGTGATCGCCAGGGCAGCCGACGTGCTCGACGACCTGAACCGCCTGCTGGCGCCCTACGACGCCGACGAATGGCATTCTCCGTCGGGGCGACGGATGGACCTGCCCAACCGGGGCAACATCATGCAGGTGCCGGTCAACCTGGTCGTCACCGAGGACGGCCGGGTGGGTGGCACCGCGCACTTCCGGCGGTTCCACCTCGGCCGCAACGGCGCCGTGCACGGCGGTGCGCTGGCCCTGCTGTTCGACTCGCTGCTGGGCTTCGCCGCATTCAAACTCAGCAAGAGCCCCTACCAGCGGACGGCCTACCTGCACGTCAACTACCGCCAGATCGCCCCGGTCGACCAGGAATTGCGCGTCGACGCGGCCATTGACCGGATCGAGGGCCGCAAGATCTTCGTCTCGGGGCGCCTGCTGGACGGCGATGCCGTGCTGTGCGAGGCCGAGGCGCTGTTCGTCAGGCTGAAGCCCGGGCAGCCGTGAGCAGCCCCACGCGGCGCTGGGCGCGATGGCGCGACAAGTTGCGCGACCGCCGGGCCGCCGACTTCACCTATCGCATCGTCGTCGGCGTGGTCGGCCTGGCCGTGCTCGGCGTCGGGATCCTCGCGATCCCGTACCCGGGTCCCGGCTGGGCGATCGTCTTCGTCGGCCTGGCGATCCTGGCCACCGAATTCGAGTGGGCGCGTC
>JAVRPF010000507.1:0-2541 GCA_032162385.1 Mycobacterium sp. | reverse complement strand
GACCTCGTCGACGGCGAAGCAGTCGTCGCGGTCGTCGATGAGGGCCAGGTCGGCCCAGCCGCGGGCCACGACCGCGCGACGGCCCTGCGCTCGGATCGCCTCGAGCGCCGCCCGGTGGGCGTTGAGCGGAGCGCCGTACAGCGCCTGCACTCGTTCGGCGTCCACCTCCCACAGCACCTGGTTGTCGGTCACTCCCGGTGGAAACGGGTTGCCCGGCCGCGGCAGCGGCGTGAAATGCGGTGACGGGAGGCTCCGCGGCGCGAACGCCGCGAGCACGTAGGGAATGCCCCGTTCCTCGGCGACCGTCCGCGCACCGGCAGGCATCAGGCCCGTCGCCACCAGCGCATCACACCCCTCGGCTGCCCGCCCGAGCGACTCGAACTGCGCGGCAACCGACTCCGCCGCGACTCGCGGCGCGTCGGCGGGTGTCGAGGGCTTCTGTTGTTTGTCCCCGTGCACCAGCGCGCGCACCGACCGACCCGTCGGCACCATCGGCACGCCGACTCGGGCCGACAGGTCTGCGAAATCCGGCGGCGCGGACATCCGCACCTCCGCGCCGAATGCTGGCAACGCCACCGCGAGTCCCAACAGCGGTTCGACGTCCCCGCGCGACCCGAACGTCGACAACAACACACGCATTCACGACCCCATTTCCGCAGCTTCTGGCTTCGGCCAGCGATTCTGCGGCATGACCCGGGTCTTGCCGCAAGCCCCCCTGTGCGTTATAAATTGAGAGTGGGAAGGCTGGGTACGCCTTCCCTTTCTCGTCCGCGGTGGACGAAAATCCTCCTCGCGAAGTCGCACGAGTGCTAGGCGGACCTCGCCAGGTCGACCACTCGCCGGCGCGACACTGGAGCCTCCAACGCGCCACCCTTGACACTGTATCGAACGAATGTTCGAATGGCGGTGTGAGGTGGGATGGCCAAGGCGTCGGCGTCGATGACGGTGCGCTGCCCGGACTGCAGCGAATCGGATTCGTGCGCACGGTGCGCACACCGCAGTTCGATGGAATCACCTTCCACGAGGTGCTGTGCAAGTCCGCGCTGAACAAGGTGCCCGACGCCGCCAGCCTGCCATTCCGGTTCACGGTCAACGGCTACCGCGGGTGCAGTCACGCCTGCCGGTACTGCTTCGCCCGGCCCACCCACGAGTATCTCGACTTCAACTCCGGCGCCGACTTCGACACCCAGGTCGTGGTGAAGACCAACGTTGCCGAGGTGCTGCGCCATGAGTTGGCCCGTGCGTCGTGGACGCGCGAGACCGTCGCGCTGGGCACCAACACCGATCCCTATCAGCGTGCCGAGGGAAGGTATGCGCTGATGCCCGGAATCATTGGCGCACTGGCTGATTCGGGGACCCCGTTTTCGATCCTCACGAAGGGCACACTGCTACGCCGGGATCTGGCTCTGATCGCCGCTGCGGCGCGCGACGTCGACGCCAGCGTGGCGATCTCGCTCGCGGTCGGCGATCCCGAACTCCATCAACAGGTCGAACCGGGCACACCCTCACCGCGGGCCAGGCTGGAGTTGATCCGGGCGGTGCGCGACGCGGGCCTGGACTGCCACGTGATGGTCGCGCCGGTGCTGCCGGCCCTGACGGACTCACCCGAGCACCTCGACGGGCTGCTGGGCCAGATCGCCGCCGCAGGCGCCTCCAGTGTGACGGTGTTCGGCCTGCATCTGCGCGGCTCGACCCGCGGCTGGTTCATGGCGTGGCTGGCGCGCTCCCATCCAGAGTTGGTCGCGACGTACCGCGAGTTGTACGCGCGTGGCGCCTATCTGCCCGCGAACTACCGCGACATGCTGCACGACCGGGCGGCGCCGTTGATCGCCAGGCACGGGCTGCACCGCGACCAGCGGTCATTTCGTGCGGCACCTGCGGTGCCGGCCGTCATAGTCGAAGCTCAGCCGACATTGTTCTGATCGGTCGCTACGCCCGCGCCGTAGGTGCGGGCCGCCAGGTAGCGCTGAGACGCGGTCGGTCTGGCGGAGTCTGCCCTATTCGACACGCGTGGAAGGCTTGTGCCCATCGGTACCGTGGCGTACCGTGACGGTACTTATCCGTACCGAAGTGGAGGTTCTGGCATGGGTGAAGCCAATCATGGGTGAAGCGACGACCGACCCGGTGCGGCTCCCGCCCGCGCCGCGAATCCCAAAGCTGGCGCAGGGCATTGGGTTCATCGCCGCCCGCGACAAGGCGATTACCGCCGTGGCGAGGCGCCACGGCTCGGAGTTCACGCTCAACCTGCCGATCTTCGGTCCGACCGTGGTGATCAGCGACCCCGCCCTGGTCAAGGAACTCTTCACGATGAACACCGATCTCATCGCCCGCGCGGGCGTGCTCGGCGAGGTCCTCGGACCCGGCTCGACGTTCAGCCTCGACGGTACCGCGCACCGGCAGCGGCGCAAGCTGCTGGCGGCGCCATTCCACGGCAAGCGCATGCAGGGCTACGAGCACATCATCGAAGAGGAGGTGATGCGCGAGATCGCCGGTTGGCCAGAGGGCGAGGACTTCTCGACTCTGCCGTCGATGATGCGCATC
>JAVRPF010000506.1:0-4246 GCA_032162385.1 Mycobacterium sp. | reverse complement strand
ATCCCGGCCCGATGTGATCTTCTGTTCGTTCGGCGACATGTTGCGCGTGCCGGGCAGCAAGAAGGATCTATTTCGGATCAAGAGCGAGGGCGGCGACGTGCGGGTGGTGTACTCGCCACTGGACGCTCTCACCATTGCCCGGGAGAATCCGGACCGGCAGGTGGTGTTCTTCGGCATCGGATTCGAGACCACGGCACCCGCCAACGCGATGACCGTGTACCAGGCCAAACGACTTGGGGTGAAGAACTTCTCGTTGCTGGTTTCGCATGTGCTGGTGCCGCCGGCGATCGCCGCGATCATGGAATCGCCGACCTGTCGGGTGCAGGCGTTCCTTGCCGCCGGGCACGTGTGTTGCGTGATGGGGACCGACGAGTACCCGGAGCTCACCGAGAAGTACCAGATCCCGATCGTGGTCACCGGGTTCGAGCCGCTGGACATCCTGGAAGGCATCCGGCGCACGGTGATTCAGCTGGAGTCCGGACGCCACGAGCTCGAGAACGCCTATCCGCGGGCGGTGCAGGCGGGGGGCAACAAGGCGGCCAAGGCGATGCTCGAGGATGTCTTCGAGGTCACGGACCGTGCCTGGCGCGGCATCGGCATGATCCCGCAGAGTGGTTGGCGGCTCTCGCCCGCCTACCGGGAGTACGACGCCGAGCACCGATTCTCGGTCACCGGCATACACACCGCCGAGTCGGACATCTGTCGTTCGGGCGAGGTATTGCAGGGCATGATCAAGCCGCACGAGTGCGCAGCCTTTGGCAAGGAGTGCACGCCGCGCAATCCGCTTGGCGCGACGATGGTGTCGTCCGAAGGGGCTTGCGCCGCCTACTACCTGTATCGGCGGCTCGAGGTGACACATGCCTGAGACATCCGCTGAGAGGGGTGCCCCCATTGAGTCGGCGCCGCAGGCGACCATCGATATGGAGGCGTGGGTGTGTCCAATGCCGTTGCGGGACTCGCCGAACATCGTGATGGGGCACGGTGGCGGTGGGGCGATGTCCGGTGAACTCATCGAGCACCTGTTCCTGCCCGCATTCGGACCCGCCGCCGACGCCGGCATGGGCGACGCGGCCGTCATCGAGGTCAACGGTGTCCGGTTGGCGTTCTCCACCGACTCGTTCGTGGTCAAACCGCTGGTGTTCCCCGGCGGCTCCATCGGCGATCTCGCCGTCAACGGGACCGTGAATGACTTGGCCATGGCGGGCGCCCGACCGTTGGTGCTGTCGACGGCGTTCATCCTCGAAGAAGGCACCGCACTCAGCGAGATCGCGCACGTGGCACAGGCTGTCGGCACGGCGGCACTGGCGGCCGGGGTGAAGCTGGTCACCGGGGACACCAAGGTGGTGGACTCCGGCCACGGCGACGGTGTCTTCATCAACACGGCCGGGATCGGCATCGTCGACGAGCGCGCCGACATCCGCCCCCAGCGCGCAACACCGGGCGACGTGGTGATCGTCAGCGGCGACATCGGTGTGCACGGGGTGGCGGTGATGAGCTGCCGGGAGGGGCTGGAGTTCGCGACCACGGTGGCCAGCGATACCGCACCGTTGCATGGACTGGTGGCGGCCATGCTCGACACCGGCGCGGACCTGCACGTCCTGCGTGATCCCACCCGCGGCGGGGTGGCCGCAACCCTCAACGAGATTGCGAAGACCGCGGGCGTTGGCATCGCGCTGGACGAGCGCACCTTCCCGATCCCCGCGGAGGTGCGCGATGCCTGCGGGTTACTGGGCCTCGATCCCCTCCAGGTAGCCAATGAGGGCAAGCTGCTTGCCTTCGTGCCTGCGGATGATGCAGATCGGGTATTGACCGCAATGCGCAACCATCCGTTGGGGATTCGTGCCGCCGTGATCGGCACCTGCGTCCCAGAGCACCCGGGCATCGTCGTCGCGCGGACGGCGTTGGGCGGCACCCGGGTCGTCGACTTGCCGATCGGCGAGCAGCTGCCCCGGATCTGCTGACATGGCCTCGCCGACCGAACGGCAATTGTCCGCCGGCTACCAGCAGTTTGCCCGATACGCCTTTCCGCCCAACGAGCTCGGGTACTGCGGCCCCGCGGACACCGATGCGCTGCTAAGCGGCGGGAGTGTGGCCGAGCTAGCCTCGCGCGCGAGGGAGTTCGACGGCGCGTGGCCGTACCTGGGTGCGATCGCGGACGCGGCCGGCCTCGCCGATCCACTGGACGCTGCGGTGGTGCGCAACTACTGGGTCGGGGGGCCACTGCTGGCTGCGGTGGATCCGGATGCGCTGCTCAGCCGGCTGCGAAGCTCGTTCGTCGGCCAGGTGACCGGATTGCTGGATGCCCTCGAGCCCGGGGAGGTGTTGGCGCACCACAGCTTTCACGTCTTCGTCGTCTATCCGTGGATTCGCTTTCTGGATCGCGACGCAGAAAAGCCGGTCCAGGTCATGCAGGACTGCCGCGTCCGTTGGGGCACCGTCGAGTCGGTGCACGGCGATCACGCGGTGATCCACTCGCAACCATTGACGTTCGCTGACGGCAGCCTCTTGCTCGGCGATCCGGCCCCCGAGCGGGTGCGGTGGCGAAGGGACGGCACCTCCCTGGCACCGCCGCCCGTTCCCGGGCAGACGGTTTCGGCGCATTGGGACTGGCTGTGCGGATCCCTGCGCGATGGCGAGAGCGACGCGTGTGCGACGGCGACCCAGGCGAGCCTGGACATCGTCAACGCCGCCAGAAGCCGAGCCTGACCGCGACGCTCACCACTGGTCGCGGGGCACGTCGAAGTCGGCGCAGAGCGCCCGCCAAACCTCCCGGGGATCGACCCCGTCGTCGATGGCCTGCACCGCGGTGCGGCCGCCGAAGCCGCTCAAAACGTGGTCGACGAGCATCGACCCACCCCGCACCGGACCGAACCGGCCTTCGACCAGTTCGCGGAATTCCGTCAGCCGCACGCGACCAACCTACGCCGACGACGCCAGCGCTTCATGGCACACCCGTACCGGATCGGCGACCCCAGCACCCGCGTCGCACGCGCGGCGTGCGGCCTCGCGGAAACGGGGCGAGGAGAGCACCTCGTCCACCGCTGCGGTCAACGCCTCGCCGGTGAGCGGCCGGACCAGCACCGCGCTCCCTTGCCGCACAATGCGATTGGCCATCTCCCACTGGTCACCCCCACCGGGCACCACCACCATCGGCACGCCTGCCTGCAGCGTCTTGGACACCATGCCGTGCCCGCCGCCGCAGATCACCAGATCCGCCCGCGTCAGAAGCACGTCCTGACGACCCAGCCCAAGCGCCGCCCAAGGCGGCACCACCACGTCCTTGCCGCCCAGCCTCGACACCACCACCCGCGACCCCGCGGGCAGCGTGCTACCCGGTATCAACGTCTCCAGCGCCAGTTCGGCCACGCCACGCGTGCCGGTCGTCGCCGTCGAGGGTGCGACCACCACCACCGGCCCGTGGCCCTCGGGAATGTCGAGTACCGCCGACGTCGGCTCGAAGTGCAGCGGGCCCACGACAACGGCCTCGGCCGGCCAATCCGGTCGTGACACCTCAAGGGCGGGCAGCGTGGCGATCAGGCGGCGTAGCGGGCCGGGATCGGCCGCGGGCAGACCGATCTCGGCTCGGGCGGCGGTCCGTTGCCGAACGCCGTCGCGCAGCGAGCGCGCGCTCAGCGCCCGCAGCACCGCGTCGCGCAACCGACCGCGCACGCCCCGCCCTGGCGCCAACCCGCTGCCCACGGGCGGCAATCCCGTGGACGGCCGGTACAGCGGGTGCGGGCTCAGTTCGACCCACGGCACGCCAAGCAGTTCGGCCGCCAGTCCCCCGCACGTGGTGATCACGTCGGACACGATCAGATCCGGCGTCAGACCCTTCAGCCCCGGCAGGTTGAGCACGGCCATTCGGGCGCCCCGCCGGTGGATCTTCTCCCCGGCGTCGGCGTCGTCGTCGGCGTCGGTCGGATCCAGCCCGACGAGTTCTGCCGCATCGACCCCGGCCGCCCGGGCCGCGTCGAGCCACTCGGTGCCGGTCAGCAGCGTGGGGGTGTCGCCTGCTGCCAGGAACTTCAGACACAGCGCCAGCGCCGGAAATGCGTGTCCCGGGTCGGGTCCGGCGACCACCGCGACGCGCATCCGCCCTACCCTGCCACATCTCAGACACCCACCGACGAGTGCTCGCGCGAAGCCCAAAAGACTAGGCTGGCAGCCATGACAGAGCAGACATCGACCGAGACGAGCGCTCAGAATGCGCTAGTGGTCGAGACCTTCCTCAACTCGCTGCAGGACC
>JAVRPF010000505.1:0-3001 GCA_032162385.1 Mycobacterium sp. | reverse complement strand
TGGAGCCGACGAGTGGCAACACCGGCATCTCGATGGCGATGGCCGCGCTGATCAAGGGTTATCGCATGATCTGCGTGATGCCGGAGAACACCTCGATTGAGCGGCGCCAGCTGCTGGAGCTCTACGGCGCCAAGATCATCTACTCGCCTGCCGAGGGCGGGTCGAACACTGCCGTGGCGATGGCGAAGCAGCAGGCCGAAGAGCATCCCGAGTGGGTGATGCTCTACCAGTACGGCAACCAGGCCAACGCCGACGCGCACTACTACGGCACCGGGCCGGAGGTCCTCGCCGACCTGCCCGAGATCACGCACTTCGTCGCCGGCCTGGGTACCACCGGCACGTTGATGGGTACCGGGCGGTTTCTGCGCGAGCGCGTGCCCGGCGTTCAGATCGTCGCCGCCGAGCCGCGCTACGGCGAGGGTGTCTACGCGCTGCGCAACATCGACGAGGGTTTCGTCCCCGAGTTGTACGACCCGGACGTGCTCACCACGCGTTATTCCGTCGGGTCCTTCGACGCCGTCAAGCGCACCCGCGAGCTGGTTCAGGTCGAGGGCATCTTCGCCGGCATCTCGACCGGGGCGATCCTGCATGCGGCGCTGGGCATGGCGGCCAAGGCGCGCAAGGTGGGCGAACGCGCCGACATCGCGTTCGTGGTGGCCGACGCCGGATGGAAGTATCTGTCGACCGGCGCGTACGCCGGTAGCCTGGATGATGCAGAGGACGCGCTGGAAGGGCAGCTATGGGCATGAGCGGCACCACCGGTTACACACCCGCGCCGCAGAAGAAGGAGCGACCCGCCTGGATGATCGGCGGAGCCGCCATCGTCAGCTTCGTCGCGCTGCTCTACATCATCGAGGCGTGGGACGCGGTGAATCACCAGGAGCTCAACGCCGACGGGATCCGTCCGCTCGAATCCGACGGGCTGTGGGGCATCATCTGGGCGCCACTGCTGCACGCCAACTGGGAACACCTCATTGCCAACACCGGCCCCGCACTGGTGCTCGGCTTCCTGATGACGCTGATCGGGATGTCCCGGTTCATCTACGCGACGGTCATCGTGTGGATTCTCGGCGGTTTCGGCACCTGGCTGATCGGCAATATGGGTGCCCCTCCCGGGGTCGAGACCAACCACATCGGCGCATCGGGCCTGATCTTCGGGTGGCTGACGTTCCTGATCGTGTTCGGCTTCTTCACCCGCAAGGCGTGGGAGATCATCGTCGGGGTCATCGTGTTGATCGTCTACGGCGGTGTATTACTCGGCGCACTGCCGGGCACCTTCGGGGTGTCGTGGCAGGGGCACCTGTGCGGCGCCATCGCAGGCGTGTTCGCCGCGTACGTGCTGTCCGGGCCGGAGCGCAAGGCCCGCGAGAAGCGCAAGACCGGCACGGCGCCGCAGCTGTCCTATTGACCTTCGTCGCCCCTTTGCTGGATGAGGCGTTCGCCACATTCCCCGGCGATTCGGGTTTCCGGCCACTGCGACGTCGAACCTGGTGAGGCGTCACATCGTGATGGAAGAATGAGACTCGTCGCTCAATGCTGTGATGTTTTCGCACGAGCAAGATCGGGCATGGCAAGCTAGTGAGTGTGCGAATCACCGTACTGGGATGCTCCGGCAGCGTTGTCGGACCCGATTCGCCAGCTTCGGGATACTTGGTGACCGCGCCCGATACGCCACCGTTGGTGATCGATTTCGGCGGCGGCGTGCTCGGCGCGCTGCAGCGACACGCCGATCCCGGCACCGTGAGCGTGCTGCTCTCGCACTTGCACGCCGACCATTGCCTCGATCTTCCCGGGCTGTTCGTGTGGCGCCGCTACCACCCGAATCCGCCGCAGGGCCGCGCCCTGATGTACGGACCGGCCAACACCTGGGCGCGGTTGGGTGCGGCGTCGTCACCCGAGGGCCGCGAGATCGACGATTTCTCCGACGTCTTCGACATCCGCAACTGGGTCGATAATCAGCCGGTCACCATCGGGTCGGTGTCCGTGGTGCCGCGCCTGGTGTGTCATCCGACGGAGTCCTACGGCATGCGGTTCATCGACCCGACCGGTGCGACGTTCGCCTACAGCGGCGACACCGGCTACTGCGACGCGCTGGTCGAACTCGCGCGTGGCGCCGACGTGTTCCTGTGCGAGGCGTCCTGGACCCATGCGCCGGACCGTCCGCCGAAACTTCACCTGTCGGGCACCGAGGCGGGCCGCGCGGCACGAAATGCCGGTGTGCGTGAACTTCTGCTGACCCACATTCCGCCGTGGACGTCCCGCGAGGACGTGATCAGCGAGGCCAAGGCCGAGTTCGACGGTCCGGTGCACGCGGTCGTATGTGACGAGACGTTCGACGTCGCGCATCACTGAGTCGTACCCGCCCGTTAGGGTTGCTGGGTGTCCAGACGAGAAGACGGCCGCCTCGACGACGAGTTGCGACCGGTAACCATCACCCGCGGCTTCACTTCCCACCCGGCCGGCTCGGTGCTGGTGGAGTTCGGTCAGACCCGGGTCATGTGCGCGGCCAGCGTCACCGAGGGCGTGCCCCGTTGGCGCAAGGGGTCCGGCCAGGGCTGGCTCACCGCCGAGTACGCCATGCTGCCCGCCGCCACCCACGAACGGTCGGACCGCGAGTCGGTCAAGGGCCGCGTCGGCGGTCGCACCCAGGAGATCAGCCGACTGGTCGGCCGCTCCCTGCGGGCGTGCATCGACCTCGGCGCGCTTGGGGAGAACACCATCGCCATCGACTGCGACGTGCTGCAGGCCGACGGCGGCACCCGCACCGCCGCGATCACCGGCGCGTACGTGGCGTTGTCTGACGCGGTGACGTACCTGTCCGCTGCGGGGCGGCTGTCCGACCCGCGGCCGTTGTCCTGCGCGATCGCCGCGGTGTCCGTCGGGGTGGTCGACGGCCGGGTGCGCGTCGACCTGCCCTACACCGAGGACTCGCGCGCCGAGGTGGACATGAACGTCGTCGCCACCGACACCGGCACCCTGGTCGAGATCCAGGGCACGGGTG
>JAVRPF010000504.1:0-2707 GCA_032162385.1 Mycobacterium sp. | reverse complement strand
CACCGAGCGGCGCTGGTCAGAAACGTCGGCGGGATGATCGCGTCCGGACCGCGATAGGCGGGATCGTCGCACAGCATGGAGTCGGCGAATTCGGCGATCTTGCCGCGCTCGACGACCACCTCCCATGGCTGTCCCACGCTCAGGTCGGCGTCGCTGTCGGGCGATGCACTCATAGTGACCAATAGTGTCAGAAAATATGCGGATCTGAAACTGGATCTGCGCTTCACCACGAATGAGCCGCTTGTCGAAAGATGACATCAATGCCAGAATCGGTGGCTGTGACCGAGTTGGCGGCGAGCTACGTCGCAGGCAAATGGGTGACCAGCGCGCACGCCGAGACGCTGGACGTGACGTCGCCGACCACCGGCGAGGTGCTGGGCATCGTGGGTGTCGCGGGCCGTGGCGAGGTGGATGCCGCTGTGGCGGCCGCCCGCTGTGCGTTGCACTCGTGGACGCAGACCTCTCCCGCCGATCGGGGCGCCGCGCTGGGGCGGCTGGCCGACGCGCTGACCGCGCGCAAGGGCGAACTGGCCGACCTGACCGCCGCCGAAATCGGGTCGCCGCGATCCTGGAGCACCTTCGGTCAGGTCATCACCGCGGCCGGGGCGCTGCGCGCCTACGCGGCCATCACCCCCGACCATCCCTTCACCACCACCCGCCCCTCCATGACCGGCGGCACCGTGGCTGTGCGACAGGTCCCCGTCGGCGTGGTTGGCGCGATCGTCCCGTGGAACACGCCCCTGTTCATCGCCGCATTGAAGCTCGGTCCCGCTCTGGCTGCGGGCTGCACGGTGGTGCTCAAGCCCGCGCCCGATGCGCCGCTCGAATTCGGCGTTCTGATGGAAGCGGTCGAGGAAGCCGGAATCCCCGACGGCGTGGTCAACGTCGTCAACGGCGGCGCCGCCACAGGCGAAATGCTCACCGATCATCCGGACGTGGACAAGGTCAGCTTCACCGGATCGACCGCCGTTGGGGCCAGGATCGCCGCGTCGTGCGGTTCCCGGATCCGCCGCTGCAGCACCGAACTGGGTGGCAAGTCCGCGGCCATCGTGCTGCCCGACGCACCGCTCGAGAAGACGGTGCCCGGACTGGTCGGCGGCGTGATGGGCAACAACGGCCAACTGTGCGCCGCGCTCACGCGCATCCTGCTGCCGCGCAGCCGCTACGACGAATTCGTCACCGCCCTGACCACCGCGGTGGCCGGGCTGACCGTCGGTGATCCCGCCGACCGGGCCACCGACATCGGTCCGCTGATCAACGAGGCCGCGCGCGACAAGGTGGAGGGATTCCTCCTGCGGGCGCGAGACGAGGGCGCCACCGTGCTGACCGGCGGCCAGCGACCCGACCGCCCAGGGTGGTTCGTCACCCCTGCGCTCGTCGAGGCCACCAATGACATGGAGATCGCCCGCGAAGAGGTCTTCGGACCGGTCGCGGTCGTCATCGCCTACGACGATGCAGGTCCGGATGACGCCGCGGAGGCGGTCGCCATCGCCAACGACTCGCGCTACGGGCTGGTCGGCGCGGTGTGGTCAGCCGACGAGGACCGCGCCGCGGCCGTGGCTACGCAACTGCAGGTCGGGTCGGTGGCGGTCAACTCGACCGCCGTACTCGACTTCGGCAGCCCGTTCGGCGGTTTCAAGCAGTCCGGCATCGGCCGCGAGGGCGGCCCCGAGGGCATCGCCGGCTTCGTGGAATACCAGTCCATCATCCGCTGAGCCGGAAGGGATCAAATGCAGACGCAGGCAGCGGTCCTGTTCGAACGCAACACACCGTGGTCGATCGAGACCATCGAGCTCGATGCGCCGAAGGCGACCGAAGTGCTGGTCGAACTGCACGCCTCGGGCATGTGCCACTCCGACGACCATCTCGTCACCGGCGACATGCCGATCCGACTGCCCTGCATCGGCGGGCACGAAGGCGCGGGCGTGGTGAAGGCCGTCGGCGAGCACGTGTCGTGGCTGGTGCCCGGCGACCACGTGGTGTTCAGCTTCATTCCGTCATGCGGCCGGTGCCCGTCGTGCTCGACCGGGCATCAGAGCCTTTGCGACCTCGGCGCAAAGATCTACTCGGGCATGCAGATTCACGACGGCACCGCGCGGCACCATCTCGGTGACGAGGACCTCGCGCTCGCCTGCGGCGTCGGTTCGTTCGCGCACCACACCGTCGTCCACGAGGCCAGTTGCGTCAAGATTCCGGAGCACTACAAGTTGGAGACGGCTTGCCTGCTCGGCTGCGGTTTCATCACCGGCTGGGGATCTGCCGTCTACGCAGCGGACGTAAGGCCCGGTGACACCGTGGCGGTCGCGGGCGTCGGAGGCATCGGCGCCGCGGCAGTGCAGGGCGCACGTCTGGCCGGCGCCCGCACGATCACCGTCATCGACCCGTCGGAGTACAAGCGCGAAGAGGCCGTGAAGATGGGTGCGACCCATACGGCGGCGGACTGGACGGAAGCAAAAGGCGTTGTCGCCGAAGCGACCTGGGACCGGGGCGTCGACAAGTTCATCTGCGCGATGGGCGTCGGTGACGGTCGACTGGTCGGCCAGGCCCTGGCCATGACGGCCAAGCGCGGCAGGCTGGTGGTCACCAACATCCATCCGATGCTGGAACGCGACATCCGGGCCAACCTGATGGATCTGACCTTGACCGAGAAGCAGATCATCGGAACCCTCTACGGCTCGGGCAATCCCCGTGCCGACATCCCGAAGAT
>JAVRPF010000503.1:0-3898 GCA_032162385.1 Mycobacterium sp. | reverse complement strand
GCCAACCCGCAGACGGCGATGATGAACAAGTTGGCGCTGTACGTCTTCCCGATCGGCGTCGTCGTCGGTGGCCCGTTCCTGCCGCTGGCGATCCTCTTCTACTGGGTGTCGAACAACATCTGGACCTACGGCCAGCAGCACTACGTGTTCGGCAAGATCGAGCAGCGGGAAGAGGCGAAGAAGGTCGAGGAGCAGGAGCGCCGGGCATCGAACGCGCCCGCGCCCGGTGCCAAGCCGAAACGCAACAAGACGGCGGGACCGTCCAAGCCGCCCGTGCAGGACGAGACCGGTGCCGTCGAGCAGACCGACTCGGCGGCGGTGGACGAGACCGCCAAGGGCTCGGAGATCATCGAGGACGCGCCGGCGAGCAACGGCACCAAGAACGCTAGCGCGCGCAGCGGGACACCCAACCGCGCACCGCGCCGGACCAACAACCGGCCGAAGAAGCGAAGGCCCTAACCGGACCCGATTGCGGATCACGACCGCAACCCGACCGGTGGACGAGGAAGAAGGACGGACATGACAGAAGCTGATACGACTGAACGCAGCACGACGACGGACGAAGAGCCGAAGGCCGAGCCGCTCGAAGACAGGCTGGTTGCCGAGGGGGAGATCGCGGGCGACTACCTGGAGGAGCTGCTCGACCTGTTGGACTTCGACGGCGACATCGACCTGGACGTCGAGGGGGACCGCGCGATCGTCAGCATCGACGGCGGCGACGATCTGAACAAGCTCGTCGGACGCAAGGGCGAGGTGCTCGACGCACTTCAGGAATTGACCCGCCTCGCGGTGCACCAGAAGACCGGTGAGCGGAGCAGACTGATGCTGGACATCGCCAAATGGCGACGTCGTCGTCGGGACGAGTTGGCCGCGTTGGGTGACCGGGTGGCACACCGGGTGTTGGAGAGCGGTGAGCGTGAACAGCTCGATCCCATGACGCCGTTCGAGCGCAAGATCGTGCACGATGCCGTGTCCGCCGTGGACGGTGTGCACAGCGAAAGCGAGGGCGCTGAGCCGTCTCGCCGAGTCGTCGTGTTGCTTGACTGATCGACCCGAGTTACATCCATGTAGTTCTCATGCAGCGGCCCGGTGGCGGATCCGGAGGATGTTTCACGTGAAACATGGGGAGGCCCCGGATGCGCCATCCGTGGCCGCTGCTGTCTTTGGCCCGAGGCTGGACCTCGCCGAGCGCTACGCGGAGATCCTCGCCGGAGCCGGCATCGAGCGCGGGATCCTGGGCCCAGGGGAGGTACCGCGGCTGTGGGATCGACATGTGCTCAACAGCGCCGCGGTGGCCGAACTGGTGGAGGACGATGAGACCGTGGCGGACGTCGGCAGCGGGGCTGGACTGCCCGGCATCCCGCTCGCTCTCGCCCGTCCCCGCGCCCGCGTGATTCTGGTCGAGCCGTTGCTTCGTCGGGCCGAGTTCCTCAAGGAGGTCGTGGACGACTTGGGCCTCGACGTAGTCGTGGTGCGCGGCCGAGCCGAGGAGCGAGACGTCCGACGGGAACTGGGGGAGTTGGATGCTGTCACGTCGAGGGCAGTTGCTTCCCTGGACAAGTTGGCGAGGTGGTCCTTGCCGCTGTTGCGCGAGGGCGGTCGGATGCTGGCCATGAAGGGCGATCGGGCCGAGGATGAAGTCGGCGAGCATCGGCGGGTGATGAGCTCGTTGGGTGCGGTGAATATAGGGGTGGTGAAATGTGGCGTGGACTATTTGACTCCACCCGCCACCGTGGTCGTCGCGCGACGCGGGAAGCGGATCTCACGATCGAGCCCCAAGGGGCCGTCGGGCAGGAGCAGAGCATGACACCGTCGCACGACGGGGAACTGGCACGCGACGGAATACCGCCGCCCCATGTTTCACGTGAAACATGGACTACCAATCGCGAGGGCGCGTGGAAGGACGGCGCGGGCGAAGACACCCCGATCGGCGCCGAGGCCGAGCGCGCGGTTCGGATCCTGCACGCGGCCAAGGCCAAGCACCTTCCGCGACCGGCGCGGCAGCGCGTCTTCACGATCGCGAATCAGAAGGGCGGTGTCGGCAAGACCACTACCGCGGTCAACATCGCGGCGGCACTTGCCCTGCAGGGACTCAACACGCTCGTGATCGACCTCGACCCGCAGGGCAACGCCAGCACCGCACTCGGCATCGAGCACCGGGAAGGCACGCCGTCGTCGTACGAGGTATTGATCGGCGAGATCTCGTTGGGGGAGGCACTGCAACGCAGCCCGCACAACGAACGCCTCTACTGCGTCCCGGCGACCATCGACCTTGCCGGCGCCGAGATCGAATTGGTCAGCATGGTTGCCCGGGAGGGCCGACTGCGCAACGCACTGGCCGGACTACAGGAACACGACTTCGACTACGTCTTCATCGACTGCCCCCCGTCGTTGGGGCTCCTCACGATCAACGCCCTCGTGGCGGCGCCCGAGGTGCTGATCCCGATCCAATGCGAGTATTACGCCCTTGAGGGGGTGGGCCAACTTCTGCGCAACATCGAGATGGTGAAGTCTCACCTCAACCCGCACCTGGAGGTCACCACCGTGATCCTCACGATGTACGACGGCCGGACCAAGCTCGCCGATCAGGTCGCGGCGGACGTCCGGTCGCACTTCGGGGATAAGGTGTTGCGCACCGTCATCCCGCGCAGCGTCAAGGTTTCCGAGGCGCCGGGTTACGGCATGACGATCCTCGACTACGACCCGGGCTCGCGCGGGGCGATGAGCTATCTCGACGCCAGCCGGGAACTTGCGGAGCGTGCCGACACAGGACGGAAAGGACTCGCATGACACAGCCGTCACGCAAGAAGAGTGGCCTCGGCCGCGGACTCGCATCGCTCATTCCCACCGGACCGATCGACCACGAGCCCGGCAAGATGGGCCCGCGAATGGGCGATGCGGCGGCCGACGTGGTGTTGGGCGGAGCTCCTACGAACCTCGTCTCCGAGGTGGGCGCGGTGTACCGCGAGATCGATCCTGCAGCGATCGAACCGAATCCACGGCAGCCGCGCCAGGTGTTCGATGGAGACGCACTGGCGGAGCTCGTGCACTCGATTCGCGAGTTCGGTCTCATGCAGCCGATCGTCGTTCGCGCGATCGAGTCGGACGGCAACGCACCGCGATACCAACTCGTCATGGGGGAGCGGCGGTGGCGGGCGGCCCAGGAGGCCGGGCTTGCAACCATCCCCTCGATCGTCCGCGAAACCGCTGACGAGAGCATGCTGCGCGACGCTCTTCTCGAGAACATCCACCGGGCACAGCTGAACCCCTTGGAAGAGGCGGCGGCCTATCAGCAGCTGCTCGACGAGTTCAGCGTGACGCACGACGAGCTCGCCGCCCGCATCGGCCGGTCGCGACCGGTGATCACCAACATGATCCGGTTGTTGCGGCTGCCCATCGCAGTGCAGCGGCGGGTGGCAGCCGGGGTGTTGTCGGCCGGGCACGCCCGCGCGCTGCTCGCCCTCGATGGCGGACAGGAGAGGCAGGAGGAGTTGGCCGCCCGGATCGTCGCGGAGGGGTTGTCCGTCCGCGCGACGGAGGAGGCGGTCACACTGGCCAACCGCGACGGAGCCATCGCGCCGCCAGCCCCGCGCCGCAAGCCGATTCAGATGCCGGGGCTGCAAGACGTTGCTGAGAAGCTGTCGTCTGCGTTCGACACACGCGTGACGGTGAGCCTCGGCAAACGAAAAGGCAAGATCGTGGTGGAGTTCGGCTCGGTCGAAGACCTGCAACGAATAGTGGATCTGATGAACGGAACCGAACGGTGACCCACCACACGGCGTAATTACGTCACTGTGACACATCGGTTCCGTCGAGCCGTTGCCGCCGCCACTCCGAGGAGGAAACACGTTGCGCACCAATGGGATTCGACTCCGGACGGGGCGAGCGAAGCGACGAG
>JAVRPF010000502.1:0-2616 GCA_032162385.1 Mycobacterium sp. | reverse complement strand
ACGCGAACATCGTGCAGCTGATGTCACCGTCACCGTCGGTGCTGCACTTGGTGTCGATGCGGATGCCGGTGCCTTCGCCGGCGCGACGGCGATGTCATTGGTGCCAACGTTGCGGGGCCCCGATGTGGCGCGGACGGCGGTCGAACCCGTCCCCGAGCACCCGGTCAGCACTACCGCTGCCAGCGCGACGATCGACACCGCACTCGGAAGTGCGATCGCCCGCGTCGCGCGAGCTCGTGGATCCGAGATGGTGGAATCATGTCGCGGCGTGTGATGGCAAGGATGCGGGGGAGGTCTTGGGGAAATCTTGGCGGCCAGCGAAGGGACACACTGATGTACGACCTCGAAAGCACCGTCCTGGCGCGCCGGTCGTCGCGCCTGTTCCTCCGCGACAGGCCGGTGCCCCGGGAACTCGTCACCGATGCCCTTGAGCTCGCCGTCCATGCGCCGTCGAACTCCAACGTCCAACCGTGGCAAGTGGTGTTCGCCTCTGGTGCGGCCCGCGACCGGCTGGTCGAGGCACTGCTCGAGGAAGCGCAGTCGAAGCCGCCGAAGGTACCTCCACTGCCGGAGGCGTTCGCGCACGCCCGCAGTGACCTGGGCGCTGCCGTGTACGGATCGATGGGGATCGCGCGACACGACGGTGAGGCCAGAAGAATCGCGGTGCTTCGCAATTGGGAGTTCTTCAGGGCACCGCTCGCAGGCATCGTCTGCATGCACCGCGACCTCGACTACGTCGACGGCCTCGGCGTCGGGATGTTCTTGCAGACGCTGCTGCTCGGACTGACCGCACGCGGCCTCGGAACCTGCGTGCAGGTGTCGATCGCCGGCTACCCCGAGACGATTCGCGAGCAACTGGGCATCGGCGAGGAGATGCGCATTCTGTGCGGTCTGGCCATCGGCTACCCCGACCCCGACTTCCCCGGCAATGCGTTGCGCGTGCCGCGCAACCCGCTGACGGACAACGTCGTATTCGTCGAGAACTGAACAATAGGGACACCGGACGCGCACAGCGTCGCCGCGTAGCGTCGAATCCATGACCACGCTTACAGACACCAGAGTCGCGTCGGCCCTGGACCGGATGTATTCCGAGTCCCAGGAGCAGATGTCGACATTGCGAAACGGGGGCGGCCGGTTCGCCGACCTGGAGAACGCGACGGCGCAGGAGCGCGCCGACGCGCTCAGCGACATCTACATGCCCGTCACGCCGGAAGCCGGCCGACTGCTCTATGCATTGGTTCGGGCCACGCGTCCGCAGACGGTCGTGGAGTTCGGCATGTCGCTGGGCCTTTCCGGCATCCACCTGGCGTCGGCCGTGAAGGACAACGGCAGCGGTCGCCTCGTCACGACGGAGTTGAGCGCAGCCAAAATCGCTACGGCCATGCGCAACTTCGCCGAGGCCGGTCTTTCCGACGTCATCACCGTGCTCGAGGGCGACGCACTGCAGACCCTCGCCTCGCTCGACGGCCCGGTCGACTTCGTCCTGCTCGATGGCTGGAAGGAGTTCTACCTTCCGGTGATCAAGCTGCTCGAACCGAGGCTGTCCCCGGGCACCCTGCTCGTCGCCGACAACACCAACATGCCCGACACCCAGCCATACCTCGACTACGTGCGGGATCCGGCCAATGGGTACGTGAGCGTCAACTTCCTGGCCAGGGACACCGACAGCATGGAGATCAGCTGCCGGGTCTAAGACTCGGGGGCCACGGCGTCGGCGCCCAGTGCGGCCAGGTTCCGCACGGAACGCTCGACGTCGGAGCGCAGGACTCTCGCGACGATGGACCCAACCGGCCCGTTCAGCAGTGCCCCCGAGAGCTTGGCCACCAGGTGGAACGTCGATCCTGGCCGGTTGTCCGTGATGGTCATCTCCAGGGCTATCCGGACGCCGCCGCGGCCGTTGCCGCGCATCTCGATCCTCTTCGACGGGTCATAGCGGGTGACTTCCCAGTGGATGGTGTTGCGGAACCCCTTGACCTTGATCAGGGACGATGCCTTGGTGCCCTTCTCGATGACGTCGGGCACCGGGCTGTTCCAACCGCCGAAGATGGTCAGCCACTCGTCGAACCGGTGCAGATTCGAGGCCAACTTCCACGCCTGCTCGGGCGAGAGGTCGGAGGACACGGAGACGTCGACGCTGGCCATGCCCTTCATCTTTACCAGCCGTCGACGCCGCGCAACCCGACGGCACAGCCGGCGACCACCGTTCGCCCAGGCTACGGGGGTCGGGACTTCCGCGGACTACGCCGGCGGCGGCGGCGTGGCGCCAAGCACCCGCTGCAGGTCCGGCTTCATCGCCTGAAGCTGGGCACCCCAGTAGCCCCAGCTGTGCGTGCCGTCGTTCGGGAAGTTGAACACCGCGTTGTGGCCGCCCGCGGCAACGTACTGCTTCTGGAAGTCCTTGTTCGTGTTGATGGTGATGTTCTCGAGGAACTGCGCGCTGTACATGGTGCCGAAGTCACCGCCAGGTGCGTCGAGGTCCGACGACCTGCCGTTGCCGCAGTACACCCACACCGCTGTGTTGTTGGCCACCAAGGTTCCGATGTTGACCATCGGATCGTTGCGGCGCCAGGCCGGATCGCTCGTCGTCCCCCACATGTCGGTGGAGTTGAACCCGCC
>JAVRPF010000501.1:0-4685 GCA_032162385.1 Mycobacterium sp. | reverse complement strand
CCCAGCGGATTTCGTGGTGACTGACTGCGATGTACGCCCAAGCAGCCGAAAGGACAGCGATGGGAGAAATTGCTTGTTCAATCTGAGGCTCCCCGAACCCGCCAACTGGCATCGGAGTCGGCGGGTTCTCATGTGGCCAACCCTGGGCGTGCTCGCGTTTCACCTCGTTCGGGATTGTAGTGGTCGGTGGTTGCGATGATTCGCGGCCACTATCTGACGCCGGTCGCGCTGTTTGGGATATCGGTATTCCCGCTCATCGCGGTGGCAGCGCTGCACTTGGTTTCGCTCGGTCGGACGTCGCTGCGAGCCGCATCGCGCGATGGGAATCTGCAGCGTTCCCGGATCCTCTGGCCGAGCACTGTCAGGGTGGTTCGCACGGCGGCGTCGACGGGCGGAGAACTGGGCGGCATGATGTTTCTCATGGAATACCGCGAGGCGGCTGGGTGGGATGGTCTCACGATATTCCGGCTGGACACCCGCACACGTGTTCTCCACAGGTGCCATCGATAATCGCCCTTGTGACGGCGAAGCGAATGGACCGCGAACAGTTCTTCGGGGTCATGTCCGAACTCGACCAGGAGCGCCTGCAGAAGACGCTATGGAATCTCTACTGGCGCGGCACGGCGAAGATGCGGGAGCGCATCGAGGTAGAGCTCGCGAGCGGCGATCGCGCACGCCCGCCGCGTCCGACGAAGGCGGCGGCCGATCCGGAGGCGGTAAAGAACGATGTCACTGAATTCGCGGCGCTGGTACGATCGGGCGCGTACTTGGGTGGGGACCGACGGGTTTCGCCGCGCGAGCGGTCGCGGTGGCGTTTCACCTACAAGCGGCTCGCCGCGGAAGCTCAGGACGCTCTGCGAGCCGAAGATGCCGGGCCCGCAGCATCCGCGCTGGAACAACTGATCGACCTCGCGTGCGATACCCGCGCTTACGACTACTTCCGCTCCGAGGATCCGGTGGCGGCGGCGGGCTTCGTCGTCTCGGATGTGGTTGCGGTGTTGTGGGCATCGGTATGGGAACGCCACGGATTCCAGGAGTTCACTGAAACTGCTGCACCGCAGTTGATTCGGTGGGAGTCCAGGTACGGATGGACCCGTCACTCCGAGGGTCCGGTCGCGGCGAAGGAGACCTCGCTCGCCCTGGTGCTCGCGCGCATGCTTCGAGTTCCGGACACGTGGGAGCGCTTCGCCGAGCAGTACGTGCGGGCGCTGGACGCGCTGTGCGACCGCGGCGCGCCAAAGGGTCAGGTAGGCCGTTTCGACCAACGGTCGGACGCGCTGGTGGAATGGCACGACCTTCTGCTGACGCACCTCGCAGACACCGAGGGCGGCCTGCTCGACAGCATCGCCACCCACGCCGCCCTGGGCGGTCCGGAACAGACGTTCCTGTCAGCGCGGCTTGCTCATGCGCGCGGAGACACCGACGTCGCCCGCGGTCTGGTGGCTCGCTGTCTGCGAAAGCAGCCCGGCCACAAAGACTTCCGCGAGTTCGCTGCTGAGATCGGCGCGGCGGCTGCGCCATGACCATGGGCCGCTGGGCTATCGCAGGCCCAGCGCGGCGCGCAGCCGGCCGGCGTCCATGCCGCCGCGGCCGGCGTCACCGATGGGGAAGGTATCCAGGAGTCTGATCAAATCGGCGCGTCGGGTGGGGTCGTCGGCGGCCTGCCGTGGGGTGTGGCCGTCGAGCGCGGGGATGGGTTCATCGAGCCAGTTGGTCTCGTAGTCGCGGATGAACTCATCGAGAAATGCGGCCAGCTCCGGGTCGTCGGGGTCGAGCGCACCCTTGCCGGAAACCGGCAACTGCTTGGCCAGCTCGCCGGCCTCGCGGGCGTCGTGCACCGGTCGGCGGGAGTCGTCCAGCACGGTCATCTCGGGGTCGAGGTGCGACAGCGTGGCCAGCACGCGGTCCATCCGCTTTTCGCTGTTGGCTTCCGTCCGCAGCGTGTCGCCGTCGAGGACCAAGGCTGCGCGGATTCGTTGCATTCCCTGGGTGGTGACGTGCTCGAACCATCGCGGCGGCTCGTCACCGTCTACCCGGTCGTAGGTGTCGTCGAGGGCGGCCGCCATCCGGGCCGGGTCCCCCACGCGCGCGGTGGCCTCGCAGATGGCGAGCGGATCGCCCTCGGTATTGGTCAGCGTGGGCGGGGCGAATCGGCGGCTCAGGTACGCCACCAGTTCCACCGCGTCGGGCCCGGTGTCGAGCAGGTCGATCAGCCGATCACGCTCGTGCAGCCCGACGGGTTCCAGCCCACCGAAGAACTGGTTGGAGTCCCCGGCGGGAACCACGCGTGTGCACACCAGTTGCCCGGGCTTCAGGTGGCGGCTGGCCGCCCGCTCGCGTACGTCGAGCGTGTCACCGGTGCGCACATCACGCACCGTGACGCCGTGGCCGGGGTGCACATGCTCGACCTCGAACACCGACCGTTCGACCAGCAACCATTGCTCGGCAAGCAGCCGCTCGTCGTCGGGGAGCAGCGACCCGCGCATTTGCAGGAACTCCTCGAATGCGCCGCCCTCGAACAGCACCGCATCCATCAATAGCGGGTCAGCCAGCTCGTCGGATTCGCCGTGATCAGGGTTGGTGTAGTGGCCGCGTTCATAGGCGACCTCGGTCAGCAGGTCGTTCCACCCGGTCAGTACCGCGTGCTGGCAGGCCTTCATGTACAACCAGCTCACCCGATCGGCCAGCGGCAGCTGCTCGTGTCCGAGATGGCATTTCTTGTACTTGCGGCCGGACCCGCACCAGCACGGCTCATTGCGGCCGATGTTGGGGCGCGGCTCGCTCCGGTACGGCTCCAGTGTCTTGGCCAGCGGATGGTCCGACCCGGCGCCGGCGCGCCGCAGCAACGCCAACCCGCGCTCGACGTCGCCCCGATCGGAGGCGATGCGGGCCAGGTCGAACAACGGCAGCGGCCAATCCACATCCATCGACTCGGCCGCCAGCAGCTCGCGTTCAGCCGCGTCGATGTCGCCGATGCGCTCCAGTGCTACCGCGCGCAGCCAGCGAAATGCCACCCGTGCCGTGCGCGGCACCTTCGGCTCCATCGTCTCGGCAAACAAGCCAAGCGCGGCAGCCCCTGCGCGCCCGGTGCCAACCGCCTCGGCGAGCAGCAGCTCCGCCAGCAGCGGATTGGCGAGCTCGGCCCCGAACTCCGCAGCCAGATCGACGAACTGGTCGACCTCGGGCGGCGTGGCGCCTTCACTGGTTGCGTCGAACGCATCGGCCGTCGACTCGTCCGCGCCGACGGCGTCGGCCAACAGAAGCGACATTTGGTCGTACACAGTGACCAGCGTGTGCAGCACGAACGCGTCGTCGGCATCGATGTCGTATCGTCTGACCAACGCATCGCACTCGCGCTCGAAACGCCACCGCGTGAAATCGAATCCGTTGGGTGCCAGCCATTCATCGTGGCGTGCCAGACCGTAGTCCTCGACAATCTCGCACAAGGGTGGCAGCGGTTCGGTGAACATTGCCGGGTTCTCGACGCACGCAGTCCATGCCGCGGCGCCGAAGTGCACCGGCTCGTCGGCATCGAGCAGTGCGGCCAGCGACTCACCCGCGGTTTTGCACGCACTGAGTGAAGGCTGGGTAGCTACCCGCTCGACCACGAGCCCCGACGTGGTCAGCCGCACCCCGACCAGGTCTCCCTCGGCCACGCCCAACGCGCTCAGCGTGCCCCGCGGCAGTACCAGCGCCCCGAGCGGGTCGACGACATCGGGCGGGATGCCTCGCTGCTCGAGCAGCTCGTCGTCGAACCCGGCCAGCACGACTCGCACCGGCGAACCGTCGGCGAGCCGCTGATACTGCTCATGCTCGCAGAGCTCGGTGATCGGGTCCAAGTTCGGAGTCACGGTGAGTAGGTCGTGGGCGGCTTCGTCTGCACCGAGCCGGTGTGTGAACACTCGCCCAGCCAGCACCGTCGGCAGCCACACCCACCGCTCGTCGAGCAACTGACGTGCCGGACAATCGGTTTCGTCGAGTACGTCATCCAGTAGGTCGTCCGGATCGGCCACGCCGCTGTCCTGGAATCGTCGCGCGATGTCGTCCTCGTGCAGGGGGCCGTGTTCGGCCAAGATCTTGGACAGGAATCCAACCGCGTCGAACGCTTCCGCCACGGCAACTACCCTATGGCACGCTCGGGCCTGCCGCGGGAGCGCGCCCCGTCCGGATACCTGATCGGACCAACGACTCGACGTCGACCCGACGTGACGTGGGAATGCTGGTGATGAGCGCGGGACGTGGACTACTCGCGCCCCAGCCGAGCCGCTCGCGCCCGCAGGACGCGTTACGAAGTAAATCTCCTCCTCGAAACCGACGAGCTTCGTGAACCAGTCAGAAGCCATGTCGATCACGTCCGCGCATGATCTCCCCTTATATCGCGCTGAGGAGCACACCGTCTGTCCGGCCACCGACAAGTTGCGACGGTAGCTGCCGCGCCTACCAGAGGGCGAGTTGGTTCGCGTCCGGATCAGTCGCCACGACCCCGGTGGCCGGGCCGCTAATGCACCCGCTGAGGCCACCAGAACCACCGCCCCGCCATCGCACGGATGATGCCGATGTCGGGTGTCACCGGGTATCGGGTGCGGGAGAGCGAGGCGAGGGCGCCTGAGCCGCCTTCAGAACCACGCCGAGAAGTCGGCCTTGGCGATCATGCAATGCACGCCCTTCACCGAGTCCACCACCTG
>JAVRPF010000500.1:0-4401 GCA_032162385.1 Mycobacterium sp. | reverse complement strand
AGCGCCGCCGCGTCACCGGCGTCCAGCGTCGGGCGGGCCCCGGCGTACAGGTCGTCGTGGCCGACGACGACGTCGCCGGGCTCCGGTGTGACGCGGCCGGTGTCCAGCGCTCCGCCCGCCGCGGTCCACGCCGCCAGCCCGCCGTCGAGGATCCGCACGTCGGCCAGGCCCGCGGCGGTCAGAACCCACCACGCCCGTGCCGACCCGGCCCGGTTCCAGTCGTCGTACACCACGACCGGCATGCCCTGGCGGATGCCCCAGCGCCGGGCTGCTTCCTCGACGCTGCCCCCGGGCGGCAGCGGATGCCGTCCCCGCCCGCTGACGGTGTGATCGCTCAGCTCGTCCTCGAGTGACACGTACACCGCGCCGGGAACGTGGCCGCGCTCGTGGGCGGCCCGCCCGTCGGGCTCGGTCAGCTGCCAACGCACGTCCAGGATGGCCACCGGCGCATCGGCAGCCAGTCGCCTCGCCAGCTCCGAGGCGGTGATCAGTACCGTTTCGCGGGTCACGCCACGATGGTGCCATCTACGCTGGCCCGCGTGGGCGAGCACGCGTTCAGCACGGCGGAGCGGCAGGCCGTTTACCGGGCCATCGAGGAGCGGCGCGGTGGTGCCCGACGACGTTCTGGCCCGGCTGCTGCAGGCGGCGCACGCCGCTCCCAGCGTCGGTCTGATGCAGCCATGGCGGTTCATCCGCATCACCGACGCCGGGTTGCGCCGACGGATCCACGGACTGGTCGACGAGGAACGCCTCCAGACCGCGCACGCGCTGGGGTGGCGCAGCGACGAGTTCCTGGCGCTCAAGGTGGAGGGCATCCTCGAGTGCGCCAAACTCCTCGTCGTCGCGCAGCGCGAGGGCAGGCGGAGCCACGTGTTCGGCCGTCGTACCCTGCCGCACATGGATCTCGCCTCGGCGTCCTGTGCCTGGGCTGGGTGTCGATCTTCGACCCGGACCGGCTCGGCCGACCGCTCGGCACGCCCGACGACGCGGAGCCGGTGGCGATCCTGTGCCTCGGCCCGGTTCCCGACTTCCCCGACCGGGCCGCCCTTGAGATCGTGTCGGAGAACGGCTGGCCGACATCGCCCACACCGGCCGTAGGCTTGCCGACGTGTCCATGACAGTCGACCTCAACGCCGATCTTGGTGAGGGCTTCGGGGTGTGGCGCCTCGGCGACGACGACGCCATGCTCGACGTCGTCACCAGCGCCAACGTCGCCTGCGGGTTTCATGCGGGCGACCCCGCCGGACTGGCCCGCACCTGCCGGGCCGCCGCAGGGCGCGGGGTCCGCATCGGCGCCCAGGTCGGCTACCGAGACCTGGCCGGGTTCGGCCGCCGCTTCATCGACGTCAGCCCCGAAGACCTGACCGCCGACGTGATCTACCAGATCGGCGCGCTGCAGGCCCTGGCACATACCGCGGGAGCCACGGTCAGCTACGTCAAACCCCATGGCGCGCTGTACAACACGATCGTCACCAATCAGGATCAGGCCGACGCCGTTGCCGAGGCCGTGCACGCCGTTGACACGGGTCTGGCCGTGCTCGGCCTCGCCGGGTCGGCGTTCTTCAAGGCCGCCGAGCGACTCGGCCTGCGCACGGTGCCCGAGGCCTTCGCCGACCGCGCGTACCGACCCGACGGACAATTGGTTTCGCGTCGGGAACGCAACGCGGTTCTGCACGACGTCGACGAGATCGCCGACCGGGTGGCGTCGATGGTCGGGCGCGGGCGGGTCGCTGCCGTCGACGGGTCGACCATCCCGATCGTCGTGGAATCGGTCTGCGTGCACGGGGATTCGCCGGGGGCCGTGCAGATCGCCACCGCCGTCCGTGACCGCCTGGTGGCAGACGGCGCCGCGGTGGCGGCGTTCGCCTGATGCGGCTCAAGCTGGGCCGCCCCGATCTGGCGGACTACGCGGGCCACTTCGATCAGCCCGCCGCCACCGCGGCCTCACCGCTGACCGTGACGTGGGCCGGTGTCACCACGCTGCTGGTCGACGACGGTGAGTCGGCGGTGATGACCGACGGCTTCTTCTCGCGGCCTGGCCTGCTGGCGGTCGGGACGCGGACGTTGTCGCCATCGCGGCCGCGCATCGACGGTTGTCTGGCCCGCCTTGGCGTCGACCGGCTCGACGCGGTACTGCCCGTGCACACCCACTTCGATCACGCGATGGACTCGGCGGTGGTCGCCGACCGCACCGGCGCCGCGCTGGTCGGTGGGACGTCGGCGGCCCAGATCGGCCGCGGCGGTGGACTGCCCGACGGCCGGCTGGTGGTCGTGACGCCCGGATCGCCGCTGGCGTTCGGCTCGTTCGACGTGACCCTGGTCGAGGGCGAGCACTGTCCGCCGGACCGTTTCCCCGGCACCATCACCGCCCCCGTCGTCCCGCCCGTGAAGGCCGCCGCCTATCAGTGCGGCGAGGCGTGGTCCATCCTGATCCACCACCGGCCCACCGATCGCCGGTTGCTGATCGTCGGCAGCGCAGGTTACGTCTTGGGCGCGCTGGCCGGCCACCGCGCCGACGTGGTGTATCTCGGCATCGGTCAACTCGGTCTGCAGCCGGAGCGCTACCTGGTCGAGTACTGGTCGGAGGCCGTGCGTGCCGTCGGCGCGCGCCGGGTGGTGCTCATCCACTGGGACGACTTCTTCCGGCCGCTGCACGAACCGCTGCGCGCGTTGCCGTACGCCGGCGACGATCTGGACTTCTCGATGCGGGTGCTGTCCCGCCTGGCACGGGAAGATAGCCTGCCCCTTCACCTTCCGACGCTGTGGGAGCGCGCGGACCCGTGGACAGCGGTCAGCTGACGCGGTGGTATGCCTGCGGCAGCGGCATACCGAGCTCGGCCATCACACTGCGCAACCGCGTCGGATTGTCGGTGATGATGCCGTCGGCTCCGGCCGCGATCTGGGCGTGCATCGCGTCGGCGTCGTCGATCGTCCACGGAATGACCTTGAGCCCCATTGCATGAGCCCGGTCGATGAATGCCTGGTCGGCGATCAGCGCGAAATTCGGATCCTTTGGTGTCAGCCCGTACGGCACCGAGTAGCCCGGCGAAAGGATGTTGGCACCGACCATGGTGGCACCCGTGACCGGGTCGCCGACGACGGCGGGATTCACCCCCGCGAGCCACGGCGAGTCGGGAACCCAAGTCGTCTCATCCCACAACGCCACCAACGGAATCGACGGCTCCGCCTGCCGCACCATCGGCAGCGTGCGCCAGTCGAAGCTCTGGATCTCGACCCGGTCGATCTTGCCTGCCGATCGAATCACCGGCAGGATCGTGTCAACGAATTCGGCTGGGCCGGCCGAGTTCTCGGGTTTTTCCGCCTCGACCTTGGTCTCGATGTTGTAGCGGACGTTCGCGCGGTAGGAGTCGGCGAGCGCGAAGACTTCGGGCAACGTGGCGATCTTGTTGTTGCGGACGACCTCGGCATCGGGGAAGTTGGACAGCAGCTTGCCGCAGTTCAGTGTGCGGATCTGCGCCAAGGTGAGGTCGTGCACCAGCTTGCCGACGTACGGATACTGCGGGTCGCCGGGGAAGGCCGGTCCGGTGTCGGCACACTTGGTAGCGTCGATCGTCGGGTCGTGCCACACCAGGGGTTGGCGGTCCTTGGTGATCACGATGTCGAGTTCCAGGGTGCTCACGCCGAGTTCAAGCGATTTCGAGAAGGCCCGCAGTGACTCCTCGGTGGTCACCCCCCTGCCACCAAGGTGTGCCTGAAGGTCGAAGTTCTCGGGCGCCGCGGCGGCCGACGGAACGACGGCGGGGAAACCCAGCGCGGCGGTCGACGCGAGCAGCACGATGAGGGAGGCGAATGGACGCGTGCGCATGGACATGACGCTAGCCACGGCGCGCCGTCACGCGACACCGAGGCGGGTCCGTCGACGGACTCGTCACCGACTGTTCCTCTCGACGAAACATTGGCGGGCGCACGGATGACCATCGACGGGGTCGTTTCGTTGGTGCTGCTCGCCGTCGTCCTCGGTTTCGCGATGGTCCGGCCGCGCGGCTGGCCCGAAGCCATCGCGGCCGTACCTGCGGCAGGCGTGCTGATCGCCATCGGTGCGATTTCGCTGCAGGACGCCGCCGCCGAGGTCGAGCGACTGCTGCCGGTCGTCGGATTCCTCGCCGCGGTGCTGGTGCTCGCGAAGCTGTGCGACGACGAAGGCCTGTTTCACGCCGCCGGGGTGCTGATGGCGCGCACCAGCGTCGGCAGGCCGCGACGGCTGCTCCTGCAGGTCTTCCTCATCGCGGCGGCCACCACCGCGATCCTGAGCCTGGACGCGACGGTCGTGTTGTTGACGCCGGTCGTGCTGGCGACCTCCCGCGCACTGTCAATCCCCGCCAAGCCGCACGTGTATGCCACCGCGCACCTGGCCAATAGCGCGTCGCTGCTGCTACCGGT
>JAVRPF010000499.1:0-5795 GCA_032162385.1 Mycobacterium sp. | reverse complement strand
G
The DNA here is from genome assembly GCA_032162385.1 of Mycobacterium sp. Lineage (GTDB taxonomy): Bacteria > Actinomycetota > Actinomycetes > Mycobacteriales > Mycobacteriaceae > Mycobacterium. Next base: position 5,794 of record JAVRPF010000499.1, on the reverse strand, counting down.
CCGTCCACAGCGCCGTCTTCGACTCGAAGTGATAGTTGATCTGCGGCTGGTGGGCCTGAACTCGCCGCGCGATCGCCCGCGTCGAGGCGCCGTCGAAGCCCTTGGCCCCGAACTCGGCCAGGGCCGACTCCAGCAGCGCCTGCCGGATGTCGGTCCTGGTCCGGCGCAGGCGCACCGTGGTCGGCGGTGGGGTCTTGCGCTGCATCGTCGAAAGTGTACCCTTATTATCAATCGATAATACAAGCGGAAGGGATGGAGACCACGAGCATCACCCCCGAGACCGACCAGATCCCGACTGAGTTCGGCGCGTACTTGAACGCGCCGAATCGACCTTCCGGGCAGCGAAAACGCCGTGCCATCAAGCTCTTCCGCGGGGACCGAATGCTGCCGTCGTCGGAACGGATCCTCGACTTTGCGCACGGATACTACGACGCCGACCCGGTCGCCGAAGCCTTCGTCGAAGACGCGTACGTCAACGGCAACTCATCCGAAGGCAGGGCGATGCTCGACCAGGCGCTCGAACACGGCATCGACTCCGTGCCCGACGCACCGGCATCGATGGTGCGAATGTTCGAGGAGTTCGAGAAGGATCCACCGTGGGTCGACCACGACCTCGTCGAACGGGGCGCCTTTCTCTTCCGCCGTTGCGGCCCTTCCGTTTTCAGTTTCCAAGGTGTCGCCACCTTGATGGCATACACCGAGAACTCGATCGTTCAGCCACTGAGCATGACCGGCAAGTACGCCGGCGACGCCGCCCTCAACCGCTTCATGGAAACCGCCCGCTTCTGGATCGACGTGTCCGACCCGGGCGGCACCAGACCCGGAGCGCCCGGGCGCGCCACCGCCATGCGGGTCCGCATCATGCACGTCTTCCTCCGGCAGCGCATCACCCGCCACCCGCGCTGGGACCTGGCCGCGTGGGGTAAACCGATCAGCCAGGCCGAGGCCACCATCACTCTGCTCTCCAGCGGGTTCGGCACGGGTTTGGGCATGCACAAACTCGGCTATCGATCGACGACGGCCGACACCGAAGCGTTGATGCACTTCTGGCGATACGTGGGACACCTGATGGGCGTCCAACCCCGTTGGTATCCAGCGGATCTGCGCGAGGCAGCCCAGCTGACGGCGCTCTACTTCGCCAAGCGGGCATTCGGCGCGCGCGAGGACGGCCGCGAACTCATCGAATCGTATCCGCGGGCGTTCACACCGAAACAGGGAACGGGCCTTCGCAAGGCGATCCGCGACCAGTTCAACTATCGAATGCAGCTCGGCTACACCCGCTACTTCCTGCCGGGCCGGTTCTACCAGTCCTACGACATGCCGAACCCGTGGCCATGGGCGCTGGTCCCACCGCTACAGATACCGATCAACCTCGCGATCGACCTCTTGGCGCACCGAAGCGATCGCATCGCAGGCATCCAGGACCGGTATGCGCGGTGGCGCAGGAACACGTGGTTCCGCAATGAGATGGGTAGCCGCGACGCCCACTTCAAGGCTGCTGAGACATTCCGACAGTGAGCGGGTCAGGCTGTGGCGTCAGCTACCGCCTCAAAGACAAGTCGCTACGTGATGTGCTGCATCGACGTCGCTCACGCCCGACCCGCGTTCTCAAAGCGCCACCACGTATTTCCCGGTCGGGTTGGCCGGTTGCAGGGTCCCGACTGGCATGCTGTCGAACTCGCTGCTCTCGACGCCCAATCCCGAGGTGAGAAAGAACCGCGCGATGCCCTCCGAGATGAAGGGACCGTCAGCGCTTTGACGGCGACGAGGCCGCCGACGGGGTGGCACCCGTCGACGTGTACGGGGTGGTCAATGTCGATGTGGTCGTCAATGAACTTGCCGCGTCGGTGGTCGTCGCTGTCGACGACGATGATGTCGATGACGACGTCGTCGTTGATGATGACGAGCTCGACGCGGCGGTGGTGTCCGATGCCGTCGACGACGAGTCCGTCGAGGATCTGCTGCAAACGGTTTGAGGGTACCCGTGCCCGATCTGATCCGCCGCCTCGAACGGCTCGCGTCATCTCTCTCCGCGCAGCCTCGACTCCACGCAGCCCAGTCAATCCGAGTCGGTCCGCAATGTGGACATATGCCGCGCCGGTAGCCCGGTCGTTCAAAGGGGTTGAACCACTCCGGAGTGTCCGGGAGTCTCCGGAGGCGGTTCAAGGTTCGAGTAAGGACACCAAGGTGTCGAGGGAGTGGAGCTAGGGAGAATCGAACTCCCGACCTACTCGATGCGAACGAGACGACTTGGGAGTTTGTTGCCGTTTACCGCGTTGGGTGCGTTAAGAATTAGCAGGTCAAGAGGTTGGCGAAGTTTGCTAGTGGCGAGCGCCGCCGGAGCTACTGCGGACGGATTGCGGACGCGAGGCCACGGCCCAGAATCCGCCAGAGAGAGAGCGGACGCTGGCCGTGCAAGGCGGAGCTGATCGCGGTTTAGGGGCCACCCCCCACCCCTCCTGTCGACCACAAAGGGCCATGAGGTCTCGCGCTAGGACCCGAGCATCCCAGGGGGACAACGAGTAGCCGTGGCGGCGGACCGGAGCGTAATGGCGTCACGATGCGTGAGCTGGCGATTGTTCGCCAAGGTTTTTGACGGCCCGTACAACTATTCCGCGTAACCTTCGGGCCGTGGGCGTCCCGAAGGCGGCGTCAATCGCGGCGTGTGCGCGTTGGGCCTTCCGCATCGAAAGGCCACCTAGTGACTAACAAGCCGAACATCCTGATCATCTGGGGCGATGACATCGGACAGAGCAACCTCAGCTGCTACAGCGACGGCGTGATGGGGTACCGCACCAAGAACATCGACCGCATCGCGAGCGAGGGCGTTAGGTTCACCGATTATTACGGCGAGCAGAGCTGTACTGCAGGCCGGGCGGCGTTCATCACCGGCCAGAACCCTTACCGCTCCGGCCTGACGAAGGTCGGTCTGCCGGGGGCGACGCTTGGTCTACAGGCCGAGGACCCAACGATTGCGACCGCGCTCAAAGCGCAGGGCTACGCCACCGGACAGTTCGGCAAGAATCACCTCGGCGACCGCGACGAGTTCCTCCCCACGGCACACGGCTTCGACGAGTTCTTCGGCAACCTCTATCACCTCAACGCCGAGGAAGAACCCGAGAACGTCGACTATCCGAAGGACCCGGAGTTCCGCAAGAAGTTCGGACCGCGAGGCGTTCTGCACACCTGGGCGAACGGCGACGGCACCCAACGGATCGAAGACACCGGCCCGCTGACCAAGAAGCGGATGGAAACCTGCGACGAGGAGTTCCGCGACGCCGCGATCGACTTCATCAAACGACAGCACGATGCCGAGACGCCGTTCTTCGTCTGGTTCAACTCGACGCACATGCACTTCCGCACCCACCCCAAGCCCGAAAGCATCGGACGCTCGGGCCGTTGGCAGTCCGAGTACCACGACACCATGCTCGACCACGACGATGTCGTGGGAGACCTGCTCGACACGCTGGACGAGCTGGGCATCGCCGACGACACCATCGTCATGTACTCCACCGACAACGGCCCGCACATGAACAGCTGGCCCGACGCAGGCATGACCCCGTTCCGCAACGAGAAGAACTCGAATTGGGAAGGTGCCTACCGTGTTCCGGCGCTGGTGCGCTGGCCGGGACACATCCCGGCGGGGACCGTGCTCAATGGAATCGTCAGCCACAACGACTGGTTCGTCACACTGCTGGCGGCGGCGGGCGACCCGGACATTGCCGAGAAGCTGCTCAAGGGCACCGACCTCAACGGCACTACCTTCAAGGTCCACCTCGACGGGCACAACCAACTCGACTACATCACCGGTGTCACCGACGAGAGTCCGCGCCAGCACTTCTTCTACGTCTCCGACGACGGCGATCTGACCGGATTGCGGTTCGACAACTGGAAGATCGTGTTCATGGAGCAGCGGCAGGTCGGGACGCTGGCGATCTGGCTTGAGCCGTACGTCCAGTTGCGGGCACCCAAGTTGTTCAACCTGCGGACCGACCCGTACGAGCGTGCCGACATCACGTCGAACACATACTTCGACTGGATGATGGACCGAATCTGGGTCTTCACCCCAGCGCAGGCGTACGTCGCCAATGCTTTGCAATCATTTGTCGAGTTCCCGCAGCGGCAGAAGTCGGCCAGCTTCAACATGGATCAGGTCATGGCCAAATTGCAGGATGCCACCTCTCAAAGTAGCTGAGGCATCGCCGTCGAGAAGCTTGGCGACGTTGGTCGGAAGCGGGCGTCGCCGGACCTTCTGCAACGGATGGCACACGCTCGACCATTCGGGCCACAACCGGACGGAGACAGAGCGCGAGTGCTGACCAAGCGATGCTCGAATACACGACTATCGCCGACCCCCACATCAGCCTCGGCGTCCTGATTCATCACACAGACGGCGAACGCGAATACCAATACGACGCCACACCAACCTCAACCGGCAAGCTCGTTCTCCGCACTCCAAGCGGCTGGGCCAAATCGGTGGACAATCGTCAGCATGAAGAACGACTGGACCACGAATTTCGCCCCGCAACCGTGAAGCCTTCAGCCGCGGACTCATCTTCACCCGTCGGGGAGGTGGTGGGGATGTCGTGGGTGCCATCACAGGCATCCATTGTCGGCTCCGACAGCCACTATCCCGAGGAGGCACCGGCCCACAAGGTCCAAGTCGACGGCTTCTGGATCGACGACCACCAAGTCACCAATGCGGCCTTCGCCGAGTTCGTCGACGCGACTGGCTATGTCACGGTTGCCGAGCAGGCCGTCGACCCAGCTGATTTTCCCGGTGCTCCCGCCGCGAACCTGCAACCCGGGTCCATGGTGTTCACCCGCCTAGCAGGGCCGGTGGACATCCGACACATGAACCTTTGGTGGACCTGGACTCCCGGCGCGTCATGGCGGCATCCCCGCGGTCCCCGCTCCTCGTTCACCGGGCGCGAGGATCACCCCGTTGTCCATGTCGCCTACGCCGATGCCGATGCCTACGCCGCGTGGGCGGACCGCGCGCTGCCCACCGAATCGCAGTGGGAGGTCGCCGCGCGCGGCGGACTCGACCAGGCGGCCTACACCTGGGGCAACCAACCAGAAGGCTCACGAGAGCGGCTGGCCAACTACTGGCACGGAAAATTCCCCTACCTGCCCGACACCGGGTACGGACGCACTACTGCGGTAGGTAGCTTCCCCGCCAACGACTACGGCCTGTACGACATGGCCGGAAATGTCTGGGAGTGGACCTCCGACTGGTACGGGCCAGATCGCGCGCAAGGACCTTGCTGTGCCTCCGAGACCTACGACGCGCAGCAGCCTCAATTCAAGATTCCCCGGAGAGTCATCAAGGGCGGCAGCTTCCTCTGCGCGGACAATTACTGCCTGCGCTACCGACCTGCAGCACGGCGTCCACAGATGATCGACACCGGCATGAGCCACATCGGCTTTCGCTGTGTGAAGTGCGCTTAGAGGGCGGCGACGCGGGCTACCTGCCCAGCGATGATTGGTAGCCGCGTTACGTGTACCACTGATCATCGACGGCATATCCGGGCCGCGATCCTACGCCGCCACCCCCCCACGCCCTATCCGCTTTGTGCCTCGGTCAGACGTCTAGCCAATGTGAGTGACGCGACGTCGAGAGCAGGGATTGCCCCGTCGAGGCGCAGACCAGCTCACGGGGTCAGTCGTTGCCCTTCTCAGCCAACACGCGGTAGATGGTCGCTCTGCTAACGCGGAGGGTCGTCGCGATGGTCGTAGCTGACTCACCGCTGTCCTGCATGCGACGGGCCAGAGCGACCTTCTCATCAGTCAG
>JAVRPF010000498.1:0-7358 GCA_032162385.1 Mycobacterium sp. | reverse complement strand
CCGGACTGCCGCCCGTCGCCGTGATCGGCGAGGTGGTCGACGACGACGGGGCGGTCGCCCGCGGGGAGCGGCTGCGTGGCTTCGCCACCAACCACGGGCTCACCATCGTGACGATGTCTGAGCTGATTGGCTACCGACGCCGCACCGAACGCCTGGTGGAGTTCAAGGTCTCCAGCCGCCTGCCGACCCACCACGGCGAGTTCCAGGCGCACGGCTTCACCTCCGTGCTCGACGGCCGAGAGCACATCGCCCTGGTAATGGGTGATGTTGCGGGACCAGATCTTCCACCGACGCTCGTCAGGGTGCAGTCCGAGTGCCTGACGGGCAACGTATTCGATTCTGGGCGCTGTGACTGCGGCCCCAACCTGCAGCGTGCCCTGGAGATCGTCGCGGGCGAGCGTCGCGGTGTCGTGCTCTACCTGCGCGGGCGTGAGCGCCGCGGCATCGGGCTGCTGCAGGAGCTTCACGCAGGTCACCCGCAGGACGCCGGAGTGGATACGGTCGACGCGCGTGACTACGGCGTCGGTGCGCAGATCCTCGGCGAACTGGGCGTGCGACGCATGCGACTGCTCACCAACAATCCGGTCAAGCGGATCGGGCTGGAGGCATACGGCCTCGAGGTCGCCGAGACAGTGCCATTGCCGATCACCCCCGCCCGGCACAGCCTGGTCACCTCGACGTCCTGCTGATGCGCGGCTCCGTCCAGCGCCGCATCCCCGAGGCGGCGCGATGGTTCCTGCCGTTGATGGCGGCCAGCGGGGTCACGATGAGCTTGACCGCTCCCCTGGAAGTGCTCTTCGTCCGAGAGTTCTCGCACAGCGGTGCCTACATCGGCATCTTCATGCTGAGCGCGTCGACCGGCGTGATCGTCGTCGACCTGTTCGGCACCAGGTTCGTCCCTGGCCTGGACGCGCGGGCCGCACTCGCCGTCGGACTGTTCCTGTTCGGTGCGGCGTGCATCGGCATGGGCCTGGCTCCCGGCGGCACGCTGCTGATGGCATCGCGGGTACTGCAGGGCTTCGGCAGCGGGGTGGTGCTCGGCGCCGGGTTGCAGGCCGCGGTGCGGGTCCATCAGCCCTCCACTGCCGATGCCCCCGTCGCATCGTTGGCGCCCTCCGGCGATCTCGCCCGGTCGTTGGGCCGGTTCAACGCCGCGTTCCTCTTCGGCGGCGCCGTCGGCGCTCCCGGCGGGCTGCTCGTCGCGGGGATCGTCGACGGGCGGGCCGGCTACCAGTTCGCGTTGGTCGCCACGGGCCTGCTTGCGCTGCTGGTCGCCGTCGTCTTGGCCGCTGTACTGCCGAGCCTGGCCGCGCCGCCAGGGATGCCGCGCCCGCGGCTCGGCCTTCCGCGCTTCGACAAGACACCCGGCAGCGGCGCCGCCCTCGTGCTGGCGATGAGCGGCGACTTCCTCCGCGGCGGAGTGCTTTTCACCGCCCTGCCACTGGCGGGCGCCGCCAGGGAGTACTCGACGATCACGATCACCGCGGCCATCGCGCTGATGTCCGGTGTGGAGATCGTCGTCCTGCTGGTGGCCTACCAGCTCATCCGGTACGTCAGGGTGGTCGCCATGCTCACCACCTCGCTCGTGTTGGGGACGTTGTGCGCGACCCTGCTCGCGGTCACGCCAGGGCCGACGACGTACCTGGTGGCGTCCGCCCTGTTCGGTGTCAGCCTGGCCGGGGCCACCGCCAGCCTGCCGGTGCTGGTGGTTTCCCAGGTAGGGGAGTCCTCGGCCGGCCTGGCGAAGTTTCGCATCTCGGCCGGTATCGGGATCCTGGGCGGGTCGGTCGGCTGCGCGGTCCTCGGCACCGAGATCGGGATCGAGGAAGTCTTCGCTGTGATCGCGGTCGCATTGCTGGGCGGCGCGGGGCTGGCTCACTTCGTCGGGCGGCGTTTGGCGGCTACGTAACTCAGGCGAATCAGCAAAGCGCCAATCCGTTAACAATCGGCTGGTCCCATGAAGGCACGGGACCGTGAGAGCAGTTTGGAAGGACGTTGGACCATGTCAGCATGTGACCCAGGCACGTATGGGCGATACCGAGTGCGGCTCCCCACCACGGGGACCGACCGCCCGGAAGTGATCTATCAACGGCAGCGGCAGAGCCCGGACCGGCTGAACAATTCGATGCGACGCACGTATGACCTGCTCCGCTCGACCCTCGTCACCACTGGCCCGAGCATGCAGCTCGTCGAGGGCGAGCTCACCGACGCGCTGTCGGCCAGCCGCAGCACCGTCCGTGCCGTCCTGCAGCAGCTCGCCCGCGAGGGGCTCGTCACCCGGGAGCCGAAGAATGGCACCCGAGCCAGGGGTTCACTGCTGCTGCGCATCGACGAACTCAGCCCGATCCAGGCGCGCACTCTCGAATCGCGATTGCTCGGCTGCCCGCCGATGGTGCGTGACCGGCTATGTCTGCCCGTCGGGTGGACGGTGTTGATGATCGAGAGTCTCGTCCTGGAAAATGGTCTCCCATTGGGGCTTTCGGTCAGTTACATCGCCATCGACGAGGAGCAATCGCCAGACTTCGACATCGAGGACCCGGACGTCCTCCTGATCCTCGAGCGGCAACTCGGGATACGCATCGGCGTTAGCCGCACCACCGTCAGCGCCGTCGCGGCCGACGAGCAGTCCGCCGAGCTTCTCGGCGTGGAGTGCGGTGCGCCCCTGATCTGGCTCGAGGACGTCATCGAGGACGAGAATGGACAGCCGCGGGCGCTCTCCCAGCTCCGGCTGCGCGGCGACCGAGTTGCCTTCTCCGCCACGGCGCGTCGCTCTGCCTGAGGTCTTGCGCGTCGGCCCGGTCGCCGAGCGTTCCGGCCCGTTCAGAAGCTCGTCAGGTTCCCGCGCAGGTGCGGTGAGTCGTAGCAGGTACGTGCCAGTCCACGCACCTGCAGCTCGGGCACCAGGCCGTCGGCGATCTCGGCGACCACCCGCCGGTTGAGCGGTCCGGCTACGAAGAGCAACCCGTCGCCGCCGACCTCGGCCACCATCTTGCCCAGCTCGTCGGCCACCTCTGCCGGCGTGCCGACGGGTTCGACGGCGTGTGCCTGCGCCGCGACCTCTCGAAGGGTGCGCCGTGGATCACCCAGACGCGCTGCCAGCGAACTTTGGTGGCCGTTGGTCGCGAACGTGGCGGCCAGATCCTCCAACGGTGTGTCGACGTCATACGGTGAGAAGTCGATGTCGGTGATGAAGCCAAGGCCGGCCAGCCCGGCCTCGGGGTTCTCCCACATCTCGTCGTCGTGCCGCTTCTTGCGATCCACCGCCTCAGCGTGGGTCTCGCCCAGATAGGGCGTGCACAGGAACAGCACCTTCACGTCGTCGGGATTACGCCCCGCCGCCTCGGCGCGGCCGCGGACGTCGTCGCGGTACTCCTTCATCTCCTCAACTGATGTCGCCGCCGCGATGATGCTGTCGGCATTGCGGGCCGCGAAGTCACGGCCAGCGGACGATCCTCCGGCCTGGATCAGCGCGGGACGGCCCTGGGGCGGCGGTGTGGTGTTCAGTGGCCCGCGGGTCTGGAAGAACCGGCCGTTGAAGTCCACGGGGCGCACCTTGCTGTGGTCGGCAAAGATCTCGGCTTCGAGGTCGGTGACCACGGCATCGGCGTCCCAGGATGACCAAAGCGCGCAGGCGGCATCGGTCATCTCCTGAGCGATTTCGTAGCGCACGTCGTGCGCCGGCTGGGCCTGCTTGCCGTAGTTCTGCGCCGCCCGATCCGAGCTGCCGGTGACGATGTTCCACCCGGCGCGGCCGCCGGACAGATTGTCCAGCGTCGCAACAAGTCTGGCCAGCAGGTAGGGCTGATACTCCGTAACCGCCAGGGTTGGCACCACGCCGATGCGCCGGGTGGCGGTGAGCATGACCGTGGCCAGCACCGCCGGGTCGTGCTTGGGAACCGCCCTGGCGTTCTGGAGGCAATACCGGGTCGACTCCTCTTAGCCGTCGGGTACATAGGCAGAGTCCTCGATGATCAGGTAGTCGAAGCAAGCGCGTTCGAGCGCGTGGATGAAGTCCACGTGGAACTCACCGTTCATCCAGTCCGTAGCGGCCGTGCCGCGCCATTGGCTCTTCCAGTCGTGGACTCCGAACCCGTTGCCGAGAAACCAGGCAAGGTGCATGCGCCGGTCGCGTTCCACGTGAGGGTCTCCTCGTGCCATCGGTGCGATCGGTGCCGTCGCCTCGCCACCGTCCAGTCGTCGTGGGTCCATCAGATCCGCCGCGGGTCATCGGCGCGTGTCGCGTGCCGAACGACTCGATTGCGCCGCGCCGCCATGTGTGTCCTCGATCACCAGCCGATCGCGCCCGCGTAAAGCTCCCGACTCCGTAGCGGCGAATGGTGGAAACACACCGTTTGTTAGGTGGACACATCGCATTTCTCCAACCACTTGAAACGGGGGTTCTTCATGAAGTTCGGCCCAAGCGAGCTCTGGAACGGCGGCGGTGTGCAGTGAGGCCCCTACCGACCGGACCCGTGCGGCCCGAGACGCTCTACCAGCGGAACCGGCAGACACCGGACCGCCTCAACAACTCGCTGCGACGGACCTACGATCTGCTGCGGTCGACCCTGCAGAACGGGCGCGGCGATCAGTCCCTGGTCGAGGGCGAGCTCACCGAGGCGCTCTCGGCGAGCCGAAACACCGTCCGCGCGGTGCTGCAGCAGCTCGCCAAGGAGGGGCTGGTTACCCGCAGCCCCAAGCGCGGCACCCGCTCGGCGGGGTCGCTGATGCTGCGCATCGACCAGCTCTCGCCCGTCAGGGAGTTCGGCGGCGACTCCAGCATCCGCACCGAGCTCAAGGCGCTCGAGTATCGGACCCTAGGTGGCCTCCGCATGGTGCGCGAGCGGCTGCAACTCCCGCCCGGCTGGACGGTGCTCATGATCGAATCGCTTCTGGTGCAGGACAACCAGCCACTGGGCATCTCGGTCAGCTACATCGCGCTGCACCCCGATCATTGCCGCAACCTGGAGCTCGACGAGCCGGATCCCATCCTCTTTCTGGAGAGACATCTCGACATCAAGATCGTCGGCAGCCGCACCACGATCGGTGCGACCGCGGCCGACGAGCAGTCCGCAGCCCTGGTCGGCGTCGAACTCGGCGCGCCGATGATCTTCCTTGAGGACATCCTCGAGGACGAGAGCGGGCAGCCGCGCGCGCTGTCGCAGTTCAGGATGCGCAGCGACCGGATTGCCTTCACGGCGTCTGCCTCGCGCTCGGCCTGACTCCCGTGGTCAACAAGTCGCCCCCTGCATTCGGTGCACTGGGGTGCAGCTGGCCATTGGCGGACCAGAGCCCGGCGTAGCGACCGCCCAACGCGAGCAGTTCGTCGTGGGAGCCGTCCTCGACGATCAGCCCGTTGTCCACGACCAACACCCGTTCTGCGGTACGGGCGGTCTGCAGCCGGTGTGCGATGACGATCGTGGTGCGGCCGCGCGCGAGTCCAGCCGGAAACCCCGCCGTTGCGCGCGGATTGCGCTGCCTGGGTAGCTCAGACGGCGACGCGGGGGTCCGCGGCGGCCTGCATTACATCGACGACGATGTTGGCCAGCACGTAGAGGACGCCGATCACCAGGGTGACGCCGGCGATGGTGTTGAAGTCGCCCTTGGAGATCGCTTGGGAGATGAACAGGCCGATGCCGGGCCTGGCGAAGATCATCTCAACGACGATGCTGTTGCCGATCAGGCCGGCCAGCTGCAGACCCAGCAGTGCGAACACCGGGCCGACGGCATTGCGCAGCGCGTGCTGGATCAAGATGCGTTTCTCGCCTAGGCCTTTGGCCCGGGCGGTGCGGGTGTATTCGGCCCGCATCGTTCCCTCCAGACTGCTGCGCAGCACCCGGCCGACGGCGACCGCAGGTGTGATGGCGACGCACAGCGCCGGCAGGATGAGGTGTGCCAGTGCGTCCATGAACAGCGCGGGCCTGCCCGCCAGCAGGCTGTCGATGAGCAGGAAATGTGTTGGGCCGCTGGGGGCGTCGTACGCATAGGTCTGCCCAGTGGCCGGCAGGATGCCGAGCCAGCGGTAGAACACGAGCATGGCCAGGAGGCAGGCTAGGAACACTGGCACCGACGCACCGGAAATCATCACCACCCGCAGCACTCCCGAACCGCGCCACCCCTGGGCGGTCGACAATCCGAGGAAGAAGCCGATCACCGCGATCAGGATGCCTGCAACGAAGACCAGTTCCAGTGTCACCGGCAGGAATTCGAGGATGTCTTGCGCTACCGGCGTGCGCGTCACCGAGGAGATGCCGAGGTCGCCCCGCACCGCCTTGCCGAGGTAGGCAAAGAGCTGCACTGGCAGCGGGTCGTTGAGGCCGAGCTTCTCACGAGCGGCTTCGTAGACCTCCGGGGGCGCTTTGTCGCCGATCAGCGCCACGACCGGGTCGACAGGGGCAATCTTCTGCAGCGTGAAGACGACCGCGACGAGCGCGAGCAGCACGGGGACGGCGCCGAGGAATCGCCGGGTGAGCGTGAGAAGCATCGCGGTGTCTCCTCGGTCAGCGGTCGCGGATGCGGTCGCGAAGCGCGTCGCCGGCGAAGTTGCTGACGATCGCGATGACCCCGACTGCGACGGCGGGGAAGATCGGGATCCACCACGCGCTGAAGATGTGGGTCATGCCCTGCGCACTCATCGCGCCCAGCTCGGGCGCCGGCTGCGGTGCTCCCAGGCCCAGGAAGGAGAGGCCCGACAGCAGCAGGACCAGCGCGGCGATGTCGAGGCTGGCGGTGATGATGGTGACCGGGACGGCACCCGGCAACAGGTGGCGGGTGAGTTGGCGCCACCAGCCGGCGCCGGCGATCCGGGCCGCCTCCATGTGCGGTGAGGCACGCAGCGTGCGCACCTCGGCCCGGACGATCCGGGTGTAGAGCGGCCACCACACGATCGAGACCCCGATGAGCGTGTGGATGTAGGACGGACCCAGCGCGGCCACCACCGCGATCGCCAGGATCGGGCCTGGCAGCGACAGGAACACGTCGGTGATCCGCATCAGCATGCTGTCGACGATCCCCCCGCAGGCGCCGGCGATGAGGCCGATGACACCCCCGATGACCACGCCGGAGGCGACTACACCCAGCGCGCCCCACCAGCTGGTGGCCATGCCGACGAGTACCCGGGACAGCAGGTCGCGGCCGACGGTATCGGTGCCGAGCCAGTTCGCGGCGCTGGGCGCGGTCATCGGCTTCCCAGCGGGCACTAGCGGGTCGAAGGGGGCGAGAACGTGCGCGAAGATCGCGACCAGGAACATCGCCGCGAGCGCACCGAAGGCGATCCAGCTCGAGACGGACGTGCCACGGAAGTACTGGTTGAGCGCGAGGGCGACGTTGCTCCGGGAGGGAACCCGAACCAGGGGGACCGG
>JAVRPF010000497.1:0-2552 GCA_032162385.1 Mycobacterium sp. | reverse complement strand
CGTCGTCAGCAGCAGCCGGTCGTTGACGCGGATCGAGGACGGCGTCCCTTTGACGAGCACTCCGCCACGGGCAAGCAGTTGCATGTGTGGTGCGGCCTCGGCCGCACCGGGCGGCGACGCGGTCGGCGGACCGTCCAGTGGGGGAGCGTCGGTGAGATCGTCGGGTGTCGGGCCGGGCACACTGGTGGGCTGGGTGAAGGTCGCTGCGGCGATCGTCTCGAAGGTCTGTGACTCCAGTGTCGGCGTGGCCTTTGACGCGATGCCAAGACCCGTGGGGACGACGAGCGGGGCAGGGCCGGACGCGACCACGGCCAGTGTGCCGACGGCACCGATGCCCGGCCGCGGGCGATATCCGAGCAGCGCGACAAGGTGTTGGACGCTGGTGTCCAGGACCGCGGTGCGCAGGTAGTCCTCGTTCGCGATGCGCTCGTTGTAGAACGTCAGCACGTCGGCGATGTAGGACCACCAGTCGAGCACCTGCAGGCCCAGGTCGCCGCTGGCCGTCGGCTTCCAGCCGTCGAGTTCGGTCTCGCCGTCGAGGTGCCGCAGCAGTGACCGCCGGAACGTTGCGAACGTCCCGACGCGGTAGGCAAGCTGGGCCAGCCCACTCGGATTGGTGATCGGGAACCGGGTGGGCAGTTCGCCGCATGCGCCGCCGCATCCGCAGGAGCAGCTCATTTGCCCCCCTCCACCACGACGCGGATCGAACCGCGATCCGGCTGACTGGGGTCGTTGTCGACGCGGATGATCTCGTCGCGGCCGACGGTGACCACTTCGGGCATCGGCACGAACGTGGGCACGTACCCGCGCCGCCGGTAGTCGGTGGTGATGACGCCCTCGACGCCGACGGCACGCTGGACCGCGGCTTCCAGCTCGCTGCGTTCGAGTGCGGTCCCGAAGCGCAGCTGCCCAGGCGCGAAGAAGCCGAGCCGCCCGTCGCAGAGCGTTCCGGTGCCCAGTTCGGCCAGTACGCCGGCCTCGACCTCGCCGCGCAGCGCCCAACTGTGCGCGCAGACGACGACGATCAGGTCGAGCCCGACGTACTTCGGTTCGGGTGTGTACACCTCATAGCCCGCGAGGCGGCGCCGTCCGAGGAGCTGGATCACCTCGGTGTGTTCCCTGAGGGTCGGCAGCTCGTGCTGGGCGGGCTGGGCGGTGGTGAACACCGTCAGCCAGCTGCCTGTCCAGCGCATCGCGGTGCCGGCATCGATCACCCAGGGGAGCTCCTCGGCCGTGTGGTCGTAGTCCTCGGCACGCACTGCGCGGAACTGCCTCGCCCGGAAGGCCTGAGGCGCGTTCGCGCGGACGTGCTCGAGCGTTTCCTCATCCGCACCACCGGTTGCGGCGAACGGGTTCGTGGCCGACAGCACCACCCCGCTCAACGCCTTGGGGACATTCGTGATCGAGTCCGCGGCCACGTCTCCCGCCGCGCCGGCCGTCACCCGGTAGGTGACGTCGAACACGCTTTCCGTCGACGGGCGCTCGCCGAACATGCCGGTGCCGAACCGCACCGAGTCGCCGCCGTCGCCGTCGTACTCAAACCACGGCAGCCCGGAGCTGCGGTCGACGCGGATGTCTCGGTAGGTGACCGGGTCGACTGTGTAGGCGGACTCGAACACCTCGGTGTCGAGCAGCGAACGGCGCCAGCGCCAGACGCGGGGCAGATCGCCTTGTTCCTCCGGCTCTTCGACGAGGTTGATCTCGGGGGTCGTCACCCCGTCCTCGCTCGCGAGCCACGCCAACCGGCCCTGCGACAGCGTGTGCAGGTGGATCGGGTTCGGGTCGCCGCACCCGGCGTCCGGGCCGCTGCGCGTGACCGCTGCGCGATGTGCGTCCTGGCCGAGCGGGTCAGGGTCGATGACGAACGTCTCGGTGAACCGGCGCCCTTCCACGGCCGGGACCAGGTTGCCGGCCAGGACGGTGCGTTCCAGCGCGTGCTCCGCGGTGAGCGCCTCGTCGGCGTCCCAGTGCAGGTGCGTCAGGTCGACGCCGTACAGGTTGTCGCGCTCCTCGTCGGCGGCAGTGAGGTGGACGATTCCGCGAACCGGCGGGTCGACGTCGTTGGGCGCGGCGGTGTCGATCAGCACGGCCAGTCCGGTCGTGCCGAGATCGGGATCGCCCACCGGAAAGCCGAATCCGTGCCCCTCGATCCACATCTCGGTGGCTCCGGCGGGCAGGCAGGTCTGAGAGTCGTCCCAGATGTGCGGCGTGATGGCGCGGTTCCAGCGCGGGTCGACGGTGAGCTGGCCGTTGACGAGTTCTCCGGTCTCGGGGTCGACGAGTCCGTCGCCGAGTTCGAAGGCGAGCACGCCGCCGTCAGGTTGCGGCGCCTCGACGACGACGCCTTGCGGCACCGTCGCGGTCGCGACGTCGATCTGCACCAGTGCGCGGGCCGAGCAGGCCGGCCGCGGCTCGTAGTCGACGAGGCGCGCGTGCTTGACCACCGAGTTGCGCTGAGTGGCGGTGGCGAGGGTGGACTCGTTGGCGATGCGGTCCTGCTGGTAGCTCAGGTCGTCGCCGACGGCGCTGAGCAGTTCGACGAGGGTGATGCC
>JAVRPF010000496.1:0-3475 GCA_032162385.1 Mycobacterium sp. | reverse complement strand
GGACAATGCGCCGACCCCCGCCGAGAGGTCGACCTGTGCGCCGTGGCTGGATGCCGAATGGCGGCTGATCGCCCCCGACGTGCGCGTGATCGTCGCGCTCGGCGGGTTCGCGTGGCGCGCGACGCTCGACATGGTCCGCGCGGGTGGCGGTGCCGTGCCCGTACCGCAGCCGAAGTTCGGGCACCTCGCGGTCGCGCAGCTCGGCACGACGACCGGCGACGTCGACCTGATCGGGTGCTATCACCCCAGCCAGCAGAACACGTTCACCGGCAGGCTCACCCCGGCGATGCTCGACGACGTCTTCACGACGGCCTCGCATTTGGCCGCCTTACGGTGATTTCGGCGTGCTGAGTCGCGCTGAACGCAACGGAGCACGCCCAAATCGCGGGGAGGGGGAACGTTTGGCCGCGCGACCGCGTTGGTGCTCACGTGCGACTTTCCGTACTCGACCTCCTCCCCGTCCGCAGCGACCAGACCACCTCGGACGCACTGGCAGCAACCGTTGGAGTGGCGCAGACCGCCGACGCGCTGGGCTACACCCGCTACTGGGTGGCCGAGCACCACAACATGCCCGCCGTCGCAGCCACCAGTCCGCCCGTGGTGATCGCCTACCTCGCCGCGCAGACTCACCAGCTTCGCCTGGGCTCGGGCGGCGTCATGTTGCCCAACCACGCGCCACTGGCGGTCGCCGAGCAGTTCGCACTGCTTGAAGCCGCGGCGCCGGGTCGCATCGACCTGGGCATCGGCCGCGCACCGGGCTCGGACCCCGTCACGTCTATGGCGCTCCGCGGCGCGGCAGGTCGCGACGACACCGACATCGAGAAGTTCCCGCAGTACCTCGACGACGTGGCCGCGCTGATGAGCCCGACGGGCGTACACGTGTCGCTGCGGGGCCGAAACCTGACGGACCAGAACTACGTTCTCAAAGCGACGCCCGCGGCCGCCAGCGAACCGCGGCTGTGGCTACTCGGCTCGTCGCTCTACTCGGCGCACCTGGCCGCCGCCAAGGGTCTGCCGTACGTGTTCGCCCACCACTTCTCGGGTCAGGGCACCGAGGAAGCGCTGGCCGTCTACCGCGCCGAGTTCAGGCCCAGCGACCTGGCCGCCGAACCCACCACGTTCATGACCGTCAACGCGTCGGTGGCGCCCACCCGCGCCGAGGCCGAAGCCCTGATGCTGCCGAACCTGCACATGATGGCCTTCCTGCGAACCGGCCAGCCGCTGCGTGCGCTGGACCTCGTCGAGGACGCGCAGGGCATCGAACTGAACCACCAGCAGCAGGCGATCGTCGATGCGGGTCTGTCGCGCGCCGTCATCGGATCGCCGACCGAGGCGGCCGACCAGGTGCGCGAGTTGGCCGAACACTTCGGTGTCGACGAGGTGATGGTCAGCCCCGTCGCATCCGCATACCGCGGCGTCGACCCGGCGACCGCACCGGCCCGCGAGCGGACGCTGGAACTGCTCGCCAAGGAGCTGTTCTAGGGCAGCGACGGCGAGCCGTCAATCGGGCAACAGCGCGATGATCGGAATCTGCCGCGTCGTGCGCTTCTGGTAGCCGTCGTAGCGGTTGGAGTTGTTGTCGTTGACCAACTTCCACAGCCGTGCGTAGTCGGGGTCGTCGGCCCCGATGATCCTCGCCGTGACGGGGAATCGCTTCGGTCCCACGTTGATCTCGACCTTCGGGTTGGCCTTCGCGTTGTGATACCAGCCGGGGGCCTTCGGGTCGCCGCCCTTGGACGCGACCACCAGATACGAGCCGCCGTCGCGGGCGTAAGACAGCGAGTTGGTGCGCTGCTGGCCTGTCTTGGCGCCCACGGTGTGCAGCAGCAGGCTCGGCGGTCCGCCGGGGATGTGGTGCCCGATCCGGCCGTTCGTGCCCTTGTAAATCTTGTCGTGCAGCATCAGCAGCGGCACGCCCACGTGCTGCTCGATAAATTCGGAGATGTCCATGGCGTCAGTCTTGTTCAGCGGCGTCCAGTTGCGCCAGCGCGTCCTGCAAGATGCGCCCCGTGGCCTGCCGGTCGGGGTCGCGCCGCAGCAGCATGCCCTTGGCGAACGACAGCTTGTCTCCGCTGCGGCGAGGCAGCACGTGCAGATGGATGTGGAACACGCTCTGGAATGCGGCCTTGCCGTCGTTGATGACCACATTGTTGCCGTCGGCATGTAGTCCGGACTGGCGCGCGGCTCGCGCGATGCGCTGCCCGATCTGCATCATCTCGACGACCGTGTCCGGTGGGGTGTCGGTCAGGTCGACCGTGTGCTCCTTGGGGATGACCAGGGTGTGCCCACGGGTGAACGGACGGATGTCGAGGATGGCCAGGAAGTCGTCGTCCTCGTAGATGCGGACCGCGGGTGCCCTACCGGCCACGATGGCGCAGAACACACAAGCCATCCCGACACGTTAGCCGGTGACGGCCGTCGACAGGTCGGCGAGCCGTTGCGTCTCTTGCTCCGACAGCGTGACCTTCATCGCGCCTGCGGCCTCCTCGGCATGGTGCGGTTTGGATGCGCCGGGAATCGCGACGACGGTATCGCCGTAGTAGGTGATCAGCCACGCGAGGGCGACCTGGCTGATCGACGCCTGATGTGCGGCCGCGATCTCGCGCATGCCGTCGATCAGAGGAGCAGTGCGGTCCAGCTTCTTGTCGGTGGAGCCGGTCATCAGCCGTCGCGCCAGTGGCATCTTGGCCACCAGGCTGCGGTCGTCGTGGAACTTTCCGGTCAGCATCCCGCTGGCCAACGGAGAGTATGCGATCAACGTGACGCCGAGCCGTCGTGCGGTTTCCAGCACACCGTTGGTCTCGATCTTGCGGTGCAACAGGTTGATCTGAACCTGGTTGGTGGCCAAGGGAATTCCGCGCGCGGCCAGGGTCTCGTGCGCGATCTCCATCTGCCGGGCCGAGAAATTGCTGACCCCGACGGACCGGATGTCGCAGGCTTCGACCAGCCGGGCCATCGCCTGCACCTCGGTGCGCACCGGCGAGAAGCTGCCGTAGCCCATGTGGATCTGGTGCAGATCGATGGGGAAGGGATCCAGCGCCGTTTCCCGGTCGCCGATGGTGCGCTCGATGCTCTTTGCGGTGCGCAGCAGAGGGGCCCATTTGGTGGCGACGGTGGCGTCCCCCGGTTTGATCCCGGCGTGTTCCAGGCCGCTGCTGAGGCCGCGTTCGGACTTGCCGCCCCCGTACATCTCGGCGGTGTCGAACCAGTTGATGCCGCCGTCGATCGCGGTCTTGACGATCACGTCGACCTGCGACTGGGCCAGCGGGGGAAAGAAGGCCGAAATCAGTCCGGCGCCGGAGAACTGCATCGTTCCCAGGCCGATGGGCGAAACGTGAATACCGGTGCGTCCTAGCTCTCGTGTGGTCACGAGACGAGCATACATCGATGCGAGACATTCGTGTCTCGTCATGAGACGTTAACATCGGTGTGTGACTAAGGCCGATGGCACGACCGAACGGACCCGGGCGGTGAT
>JAVRPF010000495.1:0-11304 GCA_032162385.1 Mycobacterium sp. | reverse complement strand
GAATTGCGGGCGGCGGTCGGCAAGTACTGGGAGATCGACGAAGTCCGGCCTGCGTTCATCCACGCCCACGCGATCGCCATCCGGGACGCGCCGTTCGAGACGCCGCCCCACGACCGCGACGACAAGGGCCGAATCAAGTTTCCGGCGTTCCTATTGACGGCACACAAGGCCTGACGGCACACAAGGCTTAACCGGAGTCGGTCACGGCGCGCAGTGCCGCGGCGAACGTCTCGAGGTCCTCGGCGCCGGCGTCGACGTGAGGCGACAGCCGCAACGCCGGGCCGGTCATCTCCAGCGGCGCACGCTCGGCTCCGGCGTAGGTGGTGACGATCCGGTGTTCGGCGATCAACCTGGCCCGCACGGCCTGTGGGTCGACGCCGTCCGGTGGGGACAGCGTGGTGATGGCGCTGGGCTCGCCGGTGGGTTCGACCACGTGCCAGCCCGCCACGCCCGCGAGGGCGGTGCGGGTCATGGCGCCGACTTCCGCCAGCCGGGCCTGGATCCGCGCGGGCCCGGCAGCCAGGTGCTCACCGAGCGCGATCGAAAGACCCACCTGCGCAGCGACGTTCGCTTCGGCGTGGGCAAGCCGCGCGAGCGTCGCCTCGCCCACTAGACCGGCGCGGGTGGCGAGCACGCCGAGACCCCGTGGCCCGGCCGTCCACTTGCGCGACGACGAATACACCGCGTCTGCGCCGACGTCGACGCAGTCGAGGTGCGCGAAGGCCTGAGCGGCGTCGACGATCAGCGGGATGCCCGCCTTGCGGCACACCGCGGCGATCGCGGTGACGGGCTGGACGATGCCGCGGTGACTGCCCAGCGGGGTGAAGTGCACCAGGGCGGGCGGATCGACCGTCAAGGCACGGGCGGCGGCGTCGACGTCGAGGCGGCCCGCGTCGTCGACCGGGAGCAGGCGCACGTCGAATCCGTGCTGCGCCATGACGGCCAGGTTCGGTCCGAACTCGCCAGGCAGACAGGCCAGAGTGCGGGCGCCACGCCAGTCACCGAGCAGGGTGTCCAGGGCGTGGTTGGAGCCGGTGGTGAAGACGACGTCGGTGGCCTCGAATCCGGTGAGCGCCGCGACGGCCGCCCGTCCCGCGTCGAGCACGGGTGCGGCGGCTTCGGCAGCGACGTAGCCGCCTACTTCGGCCTCGTGCCGCGCGTGCTGGGCCGCGGCATCGATCACGGCGAACGTCTGCCGGGAGCAGGCGGCGCTGTCGAGGTGCACGCCCGCGACCGGCGGTCTGGCATCCCGCCAGGCGGTCGCCAGGGTCATTTGACCGCGAGTGACAGCCCGAAGTCCCCGGCCGGATCGGTCCACCAGTTGGTCCTGCGCAGACCGGCGGCGGCGAGCTCGTCGGCCACGGCGTCGGCCCGGAACTTGCAGGACACCTCGGTGAGCATCTCCTCGCCGGAGTCGAAGTCGACGGTCAGGTCGAGCTCGTTGACGTGCACCCGCTGCGGAGTGCTTGCCCGCAGCCACATTTCGATGCGTTCCTCGTCGACGTTCCAGCGCGCGACGTGGTCGAACGCCGCCAGGTCGAAGTCGGCGTCGAGTTCCCGGTTCACCACCGCAAGCACGTTCTTGTTGAACTGGGCGGTCACTCCCGCACTGTCGTCGTAGGCGCGCACCAGCCGGTCGACCTCCTTGACCAGGTCGGTACCCAACAGCAGAGCGTCGCCGGATTCCAGGTTGTCCGACAGTGCGGCAAGGAATTCCGCGCGGGGTCCGGTGGTGAGGTTGCCGATGGTCGATCCGAGGAAGATCACCAGCCGACGGCCGACATGGGGAATCTTGCCGAGGTGCTCTTCGAAATCCCCGCAGACCGCATCGATGTCGATGCCGGGGTACTCCGCGCCGATGGCGGCACCGGCCGACTCGAGCACGGACGCGTCGACGTCGAACGGGATGAACCGCCGCAGCGATCCGCCTTCCTGCAGGGCGTCGAGCAGGATCCGGGTCTTCTCCGACGTGCCGCTGCCGAGTTCGACCAGCGTGTCGGCGCCAGACGCCGCGGCGATGTCCGCGGCGCGCGCCCGCAGGATGTCCGCCTCGGCACGCGTCGGGTAGTACTCGGGCAGCCGCGTGATCCGGTCGAACAGGTCGCTGCCGACGGAGTCGTAGAACCACTTGGGCGGCAACGTCTTCGGCGCCCGGGCCAGGCCTTCGCGCACGTCGCGCCGCAGCGCGTCCGCCGCGGAGTCGGCGGCCAGGTAGTTGGACAACGACAAGGTCATGAGAGTCCTTTCAGCGGAGCCAACTCGACACGCGTGCCCTCGACGTGCACCAGGTGGCGGTCGGGGATCTCTTGCCAGTCGGGGGCGTCGTCGTAGGGTTCGCTGGCCAGCACCACACCGTCGTCTCGGCGCAGCACCGACAGTGTGTCTCCCCACGTGGTCGCCAGCATCCGAGAGCCGTTGGCGGCCAGAATGTTCAACCGGGCGTTGGGATCGGCGGCACCGACTTCCGTGACGGTGTCACCGAGTCGGTCGAGTCCCCGGTCGAAGATCAGTGCCGCCAGAAGTGCGCTGTCGACGGTGGATTCGGCGACCGCCGACAGCGGCAACACCGCCCGGTCCACCACCCCGTTGTGCGACAGCAGCCATCCACCGTCGGTGAAGGGCGCCGAAGCCGACGGTTCGATGGGCATGCCGACGGTGGCCGAGCGGACCGCCGCGACGACGCATCCACTGCGCAGTGCGGGCGCCACCGATGCGAACGACGCGTCACCCCACAGCGGGGCCGCGCTGCGCCACCGCGCGGGCCGGTCGTCGCGCAGATCGGGCGAGTAGAAGCCAACCCCCCAGCCGTCGGCGTTGATCAGGCCATGCTTCTGTCGCCGCGGCGAATACGATTGCACCACTAGGCCGTACGGTGGGTCGAGCACGAGCGACGCCACCGACACCGGTTGCCCCAGCCAGCCCAGATGTCGGCACATGTCAGACGTCCCAGGCCAACCGGACGCCGGAGAAGATCTGCCGCCGGATGGGGTGATCCCAGTTGCGGAAGCTCGGCCGCACGATGCTGGACCCGACCGCCCAGGACCCGCCGCGCAGCACTCGGTAATCGCCGTCGAAGAACGGCTGCGAATACCGCTCGTAGATCATCGCGGTGAAGCCGGGCCACGGCCGCAGCGGTGACGTGGTCCACTCCCACACGTCGCCGAGCATCTGTTCCAAGCCGTACGCCGACGCGCCAGCGGGGTAGGCGCCGACCGGCGCGGGCCGCAGGGCCTCGCCGTCCAGATTGGCCAGCGCAGCGGTGGGCTCCGTTGCACCCCAGGGGAACCGGCGACGCGTCCGCGCGACGGGATCCCACGCGCACGCCTTCTCCCACTCCACCTCGGTGGGCAGCCGGGCACCCGCCCAGGCCGCGTACGCCTCGGCTTCGAAGAACGTCACGTGCTGGACGGGTTCGTCGGGGGCGACGTCCTCGACGTGACCGAACCGGATGCGCGTGCCGTCGGCGTTCCAGAACTTCGGCGCCACCAGACCCGCCTCCTGGCGATGCGACCAGCCGCGGTCAGACCACCACCGCGGCTCCCGATAGCCGCCGTCGTCGATGAACCCGCGCCACTCGGCATTGGTGGCGGGCACGCGGCCGATCCGGAAGCTGGGTACGTCGACGACATGCGCAGGCCGCTCGTTGTCCAGCGAGTGCGGTTCGGTGGCGGCGTCGACGCCCAGTACGAACGGCCCGCCGGGTACGAGCACCGACGTGCCGGCGACACCGGCCCGGCCCGGCGGCAACGGCGCGCCCGACCCGAGGATCGCCGGACCCGACCGCAGGCCGATTGCCTGCAGCATGGTCTCGTCGTGCTGGTTCTCGTGGCTGATCACCAGGCCGTAGACGAACGCGGGGTCCACTCCCGAGCCGTCATGGTCGGGCAGTGCGTCCAACGCGTCGAGCGCCTTGGACCGCACGGTGCCGCAGTACGCGCGGGCGTCGGCCGGGGGCAGCAGTGGAAGTTCGACGCGGCTGGCCCGGGAGTGCACGAACGCGTCGTAGAGACCGTCCACAGCGGCAGGCAGGATGCCGGGCCGGCCCGGGTCACCACCACGCAGCAGCCACAACTCCTCCTGTTGGCCGATGTGGGCGAGGTCCCAGACCAGCGGACTCATCAGCGGGTCGTACTGGCGCACCAGTTCGGCGTCGTCGAACTCGACCAACCGCAGCGTGCGATCGCGCGCCCGGGTCAACTGCCGCGCCAGCAGTTCACGTGTGGTCACGAAACGCCCTTTGCCAGTCGGCTCACCGCCGAGGCGACGCCACGATCCACGACGTGATCGGAGAACTCGTCCGCGGGACTGCGACCCCGCTCCACCTGCGAGAGCAGGGTTTCCATGGCGTCGACCAAACCCTCGGGTGCACGCTCCGCGGCCGTCCGCACGCACTGCACCGCAGCCTCACGCAGCCGTTGGTCACCGAGTCCGACGCGCGCGGCGCGGTCCCACGCAGTGGCGACCGGTTCGGTGGCCTCGGCGGCGATGTCGGCCGCGGCCGGGTCGTCGAGCAGGGTGACGAGGGTGAACACGACCGCGGGCCACACGTCGTCGGGCACGCTGTCCAGGTAACGGATCTCCAGGAATCCCCGCGGTCGGACGGGCGGGAACAGCGTGGTCAGGTGGTAGTCGACGTCGGCTTGCGTCGGGCGGCGCCCGTCCAGCAGGGTCGTGCCGTCGGCCCAGTCGGCGAACGGCACCCATTCGGTCACGGGCGCGGCGTCGGGAGCGTGCACCAGCATCACCGGCGCCTTCAGCGCGTAGCGCGCCCAGTCGTTGGCGGGATCGTCCCCGCTCGCACCGAGGATCGGGCCGCAGCGGGCCGAGTCGAGCTGGCTCCATACCCGTTGCCGGGTGCTGCGCCAGCCCGAGAACTCACCACCGAGGAGCGGAGAGTTGGCCGAGATCGCGATCATCGTCGGCCCAAGTGCGTGGGCCAACCGCACCCGCGCGGCCCAGCCGTCGCGCGGGCCCGCATCGACGTTGACCTGGACCGACGCCGTCGAGGTCATCATCGCGGCCCCCGCCGCGCCGGTGTCACTGGCCTGGAAGAACCGCTCCATCGCGCGGTAGCGGGCGCCGGGGTTGACGCGCTTGGCAGGTCGCAGCGGGTCCGCGCCGAGCAGGACCAGGCCGAGCCCTTGTCGGGCGAAGGCCTGCCGCAACACCGCCCGATCCGCGCTCATCGCCGCGATGGCGGCCACGGCGCCGTCGTGGGGCGGGCCGGAGAGTTCGACCGCGCCGCCCGGTTCGACGGTGATCAAGCTGCCACCCGGTAGCTCCGGCACCGTACCGATGACCTCGGTCAGCTCGTCCCAGCCGGGGCGACGCATCGGATCGGCCAAGTCGAAGCAGTGCGCCTCGATCTCCAGACCGACCATGCCGACGGGTCCGTCGCGCAGGCACTCGCCGGCCACGTGCAGTGCGACGCTCTGCGCGTTCGAGAGTTCGGCGGTGCCAGGTCGTGTTCGGAGCAGGTCCGAAGTGGTGGTAGTCATCTCACCCATCCCCTCCCGGGTTCGGACGCGAAATCACGCGCGAACGTCGCCATCCATCCATCCTCCAGAGGACACCGACAAAGTCGCGTGAATTTCCCGTTCCGCCCTCCTGCGTGCGTCCGGCCTCCGCGACCGTTACTGACCGAGCGTGTTCTGCATCGCCCCGGCCAGCACGTTCACCGCGGGCCCGCCGTTGCCAGGTTGACAGACTTTCGCTTGCAGCAGAACGTTCTCGCGAAGCCGGGTCTGGGTGAAGCACCGTCGGTCAGTACCCGCTTCCTGCTTCACCCACACCGCGTCGGTCGCCGTGGGCTGACCACCTTCGAACGACCACGTCTCGGTGACGAAGTCGTCGAGGTGCATTGCGGTGCTAGTGCCCGCACAACCGACCGTTCTGTCAGTCACCCGGTGAAACGCCCTGGTCGCCGCGTCGTTGGTGGCGAACACCCCGACGGCCTGCTTGACCAGGTTGGTGTCGTCGTTCGCCGCGCGTTGTGCGACGGCGCCGTTGAACGACGCCAGGTCGGGATCCGCGTACACGTCGGGTAGCCCGATGTCGGCCCAGTTGTTGCACATCGGGGCGTCGACGTAGAACCCCTGAAACGGCGCGGTGAACGTCGAGTCCGACGTCATCGGGGCACCGACGATGTTGCCGACCGACCCCTTCCCCAGCACGGCGTAGTTCACGACGCCAGGATCGGATGGCCGCGCGGCGGCGGGTGCGGCCATGGCCAGCGCGAGGCCGGTTGCGAGGCTCACGCTGGCGAGACCCAACGTTGGGGCACGCACGAACTAGACCTTCGCCGACAGCGTCACGTCGATGTTCCCGCTAGTGGCCTTCGAGTAGGGGCACACGCCGTGCGCCTTCTCCATCAGGTCGTCGGCGACGCTCTGCTCCAGGCCGGGCAGGTAGCCGATGAGGTTGGCGGTCAGGCCGAACCCGCCCTCGGAGTCCTTGCCGAAGCCGATCTGGGCGGTAATGCCGCTGGCGTCGTCGATGGCGATCTTCTCGTTGCGCGCGACGAGACGCAGCGCACCGAGGAAGCAGGCCGAGTAGCCGGCGGAGAACAGCAGTTCGGGGTTCACTCCCTCGCCGCTGCCACCCATCTCCTTGGGCGGGCGGGTATCCAGGTCGATCTTGCCGTCAGTGGACTTGACGTGGCCGTCGCGGCCGCCGCCGGTCGCCGTCGATTCTGCGGTGTAAACGACTTCGATGCTCATGGCTCGATCATGCCAGTTGCGGAGGCCGACGGAAGGGCAGCATCCCGCGTCAGTAGATGGTCAGCGTGCAGTACGTGCGCGGCGGTGATGGGTACGGCCAGGCGAATTCGCCGACGTCCGACGGGCACGCCTGCTGGTCGCGAACGTCGAGGCGTTGAGTGACCTGGACGAGCAAGCCCGGCTGGCGCCGATCGGAGCAGTCGGCCCGCTGGACCACGCCGATGGGCATGTCCAACACGTAGCAGTGGTCGGCGACGAGGTTCGGCACCAGGCACAGCCGCGACGTGGAGGGATCTGCGAATTGCGTTGGCAGGTGTTGGTATTCGTTGCTTGGGCAGGAGCCCGTCGAGTCGGTGAGGGCGCCGACGGTGTAGCTCGGGTCGGCGTTGCATCCCGTCTTGCCCGCCTTCACGGTGCCGGGGGACGCCGGTTTGCCGGCGGGAATGTCGACGCAGTCGCCGACGGCGAACACCGTCGCGCCTCCGCGGGCCAGGGGCTCACCGCGCAGTCCGCAGCCGCTGAGCGCCGCGACCAACGCCATCATCGCGACGAATGCCCATCGGGCGCAGCGCGGGCGGGTCATGGTTAGCGACACTGTCACGATTCACGGGCCGCCGCCACACGTTCCCCAAAATTCTCAATAGTCCCACAGACCCCAAGAGAATCACAGCGCTGTGATTACCGGCGTGTCGTGTCGAGAACGCCCCGGCCGCCAACTACTCGGCGACCGGGGCGTTTTGAATCGTTTACGAGCCGTTGTTGGCCCGCACGCCCTCCTCGATCTTCTTGCCGAGATCAGGGTCGATGTTCTTCCAGTACTCGAACACCCGCGACAGCACCGGCTCCTTCACACCCTTGGACGCGTGCCCAATGACGTTGCTGGCCAACCGCTCCCGCGCCGCATCATCGAGCACCTCGCGGACCATGGTGCCGGCCTGACCCCAGTCGTCGTCCTCGGGACGCAGCGTGTAGGCGGTGCGCACCATGTCGCCATCGGCGACCCAGTGCACCTCGGCGGCACGCGCCGGGTCAGCCTTGGGACCGCCCATCGAGTTCGGCGCGTACACCGGGTCGGTGACGTTGCGGATCCGCATCGCGCCGTCCTTGGAGTAGCTGTGCACCTCCACCTTCGGTGTATTCACCGGGATCTGCTTGTAGTTGACCCCCAGCCGGGCGCGGTGTGCATCGGAGTAGGAGAAACCACGCGCCAGCAGCATCTTGTCCGGGCTGAGCCCGGTGCCGGGCACGATGTTGTTCGGCTCGAACGCCGCCTGCTCCATCTCGGTGTGGTAGTCGGTGACGTTGCGGTCGAGCGTCAGCGTGCCGACATCGATCAGCGGGTAATCGCCGTGCGGCCACACCTTGGTCAGGTCGAACGGGTTGAACCGGTAGGTCTTGGCGTCCTCGAAGGGCATGATCTGCACCTTGAGCGACCAGCTCGGATACTCGCGGCGCTCGATCGCGTCGTACAGGTCTCGCTGATGGGCATCTCCGTCGATGCCCGCCATCGCGTCCCCTTCGTCCTGGGTGAGGAACTCGATGCCCTGATCGGTCTTGAAGTGGTACTTCACCCAGAACAGCTCATCGGCGGCGTTGAGCCAGCTGTAGGTGTGGCTGGAGTAGCCGTTCATGTGGCGCCAGCTCTTCGGGATGCCCCGATCGCCCATCAGCCAGGACAGCATGTGCGCCGATTCGGGCACCAGCGTCCAGAAGTCCCACTGCATGTTGTGATCACGCAGGTTGTTGGCCGCCATGCGCTTCTGTGAACGGATGAAGTGCTGGAACTTCAGCGGATCGCGGATGAAGAAGATCGGGACGTTGTTCCCGACGATGTCCAGGTTGCCCTCAGACGTGTAGAACTTTTGGGCAAACCCGCGCGGGTCGCGCCAGGTGTCTGGGCTGCCGCGCTCGCCTGCCACCGTCGAGAACCGGCTGAGCGTCTCCGTTTTGGTGCCCGGCTGGAACACCGCCGCCTTGGTGAACTGGCTGACGTCGTTGGTCACCTCGAAGTGACCGAACGCGCCGCCGCCCTTGGCGTGCGGCTGGCGCTCCGGGATGCGTTCCCGGTTGAAGTTGGCCATCTGCTCGATCAGGTAGTGATCCTGCAGCAGAATCGGGCCATCGGGACCAACGGTGAGCGAATGCTCATCGCTGGGTACCGGATTGCCTGCGTCGTTCGTCGTGTAGCTGTCGGTCATGTGCTGACTCATCTCCTTCTAGTGGTTGGGCTGTCTCCACTAGGAGTCCGGATACCCGGCCGTCGCATCACTAAGCCAAATCGGCTTCTGCTGACCATTGAGAAGCAGAAAGTGGCTCGCCCGTAGTGGGCGAACGCGTTGGGCTGCAGAGACATTGAGTTGCCGATCTCGGCACACGACCCATGATCCTTCGAACCTCGACGTGGCCGGGGATCAGAGCCGTGCACCGAGACGGACACGTCCCTAGTATGCGCTCTTCCTGGAATGAGTCATGAAAAGTGCTTTCCGAATCAACGCGGCTGCGTTGGTGCTGTCGACGTCGGTGCCTGACCTGATCCATTCGGACCGCCCGGTCCCATGCCGCCCGGTCCACCCTGCCCGAAGCCGGGGAATCCACCCGGTCCGCCGGGGAAGACGAAGCCGGGTCCCGGTCGGAACATCGGACCCATTGGCTGCCCCTCGCGGTGCATCATCTCCCCGCCACCGCGATGGTCGCCGTGGCCGCCGCCGCCACGGTGGTGGCCGCCGCCGGCGTGCGCGCCGAGGATGAAGCCGCTGAAGAAGATGACGGCCACGACGAAGACGGTGCCTGCCACGATGCCGACCCACGCGGCGACCGCAGTGAGCCTGCCCGGTCGGCGCCACCGGTGCTCGTGCGGCTCAACCGGTGGCGGCGCAGTCGGTGGCTCCGCGGGTGGCACCGTGCTGGCGATGGGGCCGGTTGTGGGTTCGGTGGACGTGGTTGTTTCGCTCATGTCCCCGATGATGGTCGCGGTAGTGAGGTGTGACTGAAGAACCGCCTATGAATCAGCTATGAAGACTGGTCCCGTTTCCGCGTCTTCATCTACTGTTCGGCCCCGTCACCGACTCTCCGGCTGGCGGGCCGAGCTGCGGTCATCGATCTATCATGGCCCGATATGGGCGAACCCGAACGAGAGCCTGGCTGGTATCCAGACCCAGACGGGTACGGGGCACGATACTTCGACGGCGAAGAGTGGACTGATGACTGGATTGCCCCGGCACCAGTGCCTGCGCGAGAGGTCATCACAGGGCCCAGACATTGGCTGCATCTTCTGCTGACGGTGCCTACGTTCTGGGCGCTGGGCGGTTGGGCGTGGCTGCCCATTAGTACTCGCTCACCCGACTCCAGCGATCGTGGCGGGCCGAGTGTCACTAGGGCTTGAACGGGTTCACCGCGAACTGGATGACGCGATACGGCGCGTTGTCGCCGCGCGGGCGGGTGTCCCATTGGCTGATGAACACCCGCACCTCGTCCAGCGTGGACCCTGGCGAGATGTACCCGCCGTAGGGCTGGGCCAGCTGGTTGTCCTGGGGCGGTGGCAACTGCTCCGCAACGTCGGGCCAGTCACCGCCGAACACCACCGTCGTCACCGGCGCGGCGCCGAGCCCGGTCGGGTCGTTGGCCACGCGGACCTCCATGTTGCCGGTGCTGGCATTGAAGTAGGACAGCACCGTCTTGCCGTCGATCTGGCGGATGCTCATCTCCCCGACCTTGTCCGGCCACAACGGCGTCGGCGGCTTGCTCCACCCGCCGCCGGGTAGCCCCGACCACGGCTGCCAGCTGGATCGGTCGGTGAAGGCCTGCGGCGTCGACCGGTACAGCTCCACCGGCGCGCTGCGGTCGAAGTCGTTGGCGACGATGTACACCCAGCCGCTCGGGGAGTCCGGCGTCGGGATCGGGTCGTAGTAGCCGCTGATCTGCGACTGCTGTCTGCCCGCGACGTCGCCTGGACGCTGTGTATTCGGTACCGTCGGCCAATTGCCCTGCGCCGGATTGGCCTTCACCAGCCGAGACGACTGCGGCACCAGGTCCTTCACGGTGGTGACGAGCAGGTAGTTCTCGCGGTTGATCTGCACCACGCCCGCAGGCAGTTGAGACATGCCCGCCGGTGTCGGATCGGTAAGCAGAGGCTTGTCGTTGCCGGTCACTCGGTCGTAACGTACGCCGCTCTGGTCGTCGATCGACTCGGTTTCGACATGCAGCGCGATCGGAGAATGCCAGGGACCGTAGCCGACGCCCTGACCGGCGAAGCTATCGCCGCAGACCTGCAGGATGCCGCTGGGGAATTCCATGAATTCGCAGAGATCGGTGGCGCCGATGTCGTAATCCCTTGTCGGCGTGCCCGTTCCGGCAGCCGGGCCGATGCGGATCACCTGTCCCGGCGCCAGCGGAGGTAGTATGGGCTCCGGGATGGGCGCAGGCGGATCGGCATAGGCGACGGGCCACGGTAGCACTACGGCGCATAGCAGCGCTGCGGCTGCCGGCCGGATCACAGCTCTGCGGCCAGCAGCTCAGCGATCTGAATTGTGTTCAGCGCCGCACCTTTTCGCAGGTTGTCGCCGGACACGAACAAGGCGAGGCCACG